>NZ_OZ034981.1:0-140000 GCF_964030875.1 Candidatus Walczuchella endosymbiont of Icerya purchasi
TGTATTTGATTTTTGATACTGAAACCAATGGTTTACCGGAAAATTACGATATGTCTATCACTGATCCGGATCAGTGGCCCCGTATGGTTCAACTCGCTTGGCAATTGTATGATGATACCTTTGAAAGAATTGAGGTAAAAAACTTTATTGTCAAATCTGAAGGATTTGATATTCCTTTTAATTCGGTTAAAATTCATGGTATTACTGCTGAAATCTCTCTAAGAGAAGGATATCCTGTAAAGGATGTTCTTATTTGTTTTAAAAAAGCTCTGGAGAAAAGTCAATTTATAATTGGTCATAATATTGCTTTTGATATCAACGTTGTAAGTTGCGAATTCTTTAGAAATAATTATCAGAATTTTTTTGGGCCAAAAACTGTTTTAGATACTAAAGATGAATCTATAAATTATTGTGCTTTTAAAGGGAGAGGAAGAGGTAAAAAATTTAAATGGCCCACTCTTACTGAACTATATTATAAACTTTTTGGGACCAATTTTACGCAAGCGCATAATGCTGCTGCAGATGTGGAGGCTACAGTCCATTGCTTTGTGGAATTATTACGTTTAGGTGTCATATCAGTTGATAAATTAGGGATCGATCAATTTAGAGGAAAAAAATTCATAGAGAAGCATCTCCAAAAAGTGAAATCTATGAAGATAAGTCCAATAGGTATAAACGTCTGTAATAATACAGAATTACGTCAACGTCAACGTCAAGTTCAGACTGTAGAAAAACCCGCAAATAATTTGCAAGCAAAATTTGCGCAGATACACAATCATACGACTTTTTCTATTTTATCAGCTACTACAGACGTATCATCTCTTGTCAAACGTGCATTTCAGTGGGGAATGCCTGCGGTAGGTATTACTGATTACGGTAACCTTATGGGATCTTTTTCATTTTTGAAGGAAATAGAGAAAGCCAATGCTCAAATTGATAAATGTAATCAAAAATCTCAGCCCCTTAAGGGAATTATAGGTTGTGAAATTTTTCTGTCTGAAAATTATCTTAAAAAAAAATTTACTAAAGATCATCCTGATATACGTTACAAACAAGTTTTTTTAGCAAAGAATAAAAATGGTTATCATAACCTATCTAAACTTTGTTCTGAAGGTTACATCAATGGACAATATGCAGGATATCCCCGAGTAGGTAAAGAACTGATTCTGCAATATAAGGAAGGTCTAATAACTTTGACAGGATATCTTGATTCTGAAATTCCATACACAATACTTAATAAGGGAGAAATCCAGGGAGAAGAAATTTTTAAATGGTGGCATAACACTTTTAAAGATGATTTTTATGTAGAACTTTTCCGTCACGGATTAGAGGAAGAAGATTATGTTAACGAAGTATTACTTAGATTTTCAGAAAAATATAATGTCAAATATATCCCCCAAAATAATAGCTTTTATTTAGATCGGGAAGATGCTAATGCTCATGACATTCTGCTTTGTGTACGAGATAGAGAAAAAAAGTCTACACCAATAGGCTCCGGTAGAGGATGTCGTTTTGGATTTAGTAACCAGGAGTTCTATTTTAAAAGTGCTACTAAGATTATTGAGAATTTTTCAGATTTACCTAAATCCTTTGATTATTTAGAGGAGTTAATAAATAAAATAAGTCATTATTCTCTAGAAAGAGAAGTTATATTACCTCATTTTGAAATTACTAAAGTTGCATCTGAGGGTCAACGTGGAGAAAATGCCTATCTGAGTTATTTAGCTTATCAAGGAGCAGAAAAACGTTATGGAAAACTCAGTAAAAGATTGCAAGAACGCTTGGAATTTGAATTGAATACCATAGAGAGAACAGGATACCCTGGTTATTTTCTGATTGTTCAAGATATTGTGGCACAGGCTAAAAAAATGGGAATATCTGTAGGTCCTGGTAGAGGATCGGGAGCTGGATCTTTGGTAGCTTACTGTATAGGTATTACACAGATAGATCCTATTCTATACAATCTCCTTTTTGAGCGTTTTTTAAATCCTGATAGGATCTCTTTGCCAGATATCGATCTGGATTTTGATGACCGTGGTCGTGACCGAATAATAGCATGGATAGTAAAAAAATATGGGCGAAAACAAGTGGCTAAAATTATTACCTATAGTAGGATGGCAGCTAAATCTGCTATACGAGATACCGCTCGCGTTCTTGATCTTCCATTAGCAGATGCTGATCGTTTAGCTAAAATGATGCCTAATCTTTCGTTGAAAGAACTTTTTTCGTCCACACAGATCCAAGAAAAAATTCATGGATATGACCTAGAAAACGCATTCAAAATTAAAAAAATTTACCAAGAACAGAATCTGGAAGGAAAAGTTTTACAACAAGCAAGTGTTATTGAAGGATCTCTGAGAAATATCGGAGTGCATGCTTGCGGAATTATCATCACCCCATCCGACATTACTAATTATATACCAGTAGCTATTTCCAAGGATTCAGATTTGCTTATGACACAATTTGATAATAATTGGGTCGAAAATGCTGGTCTACTAAAAATAGACCTTTTAGGTCTAAAAACACTAACTATTATTAAAGATAGCATAAAATTAATCGAAACCCGTCATGGATTAATCCTCAATACGAATCAATTCCCTTTAGATGATCCCAAAACTTATAAACTTTTCCAACGAGGAGATACCGGAGCAGTATTCCAGTACGAGTCATATGGTATGCAATGTTATATGCGTAAACTCAACCCTGACAATTTCGATGACCTCATTGCAATGAATGCACTTTATCGACCAGGTCCATTACAATATATCCCAAATTTTATTGCCCGTAAACATGGTAAGGAATCTATAACATATAGTTTCCCTGAAATGGAAGAATTCCTTAGCAGCACTTATGGTATTACTATTTATCAAGAACAAGTAATGTTGTTGGCTCAAAAGCTTGCCGGATTTGGTAAGGGAGAGGCTGATGTATTACGTAAGGCTATGGGAAAAAAGCAAAAACCCGTACTTGATCAAATGAAAAGTCAGTTTATAGAAGGAGCTGTCCAGAAAGGATATACAAAAAAAATCTTAGAAAAAATTTGGACCGATTGGGAATCCTTTGCTTCCTATGCTTTTAATAAATCGCATTCTACTTGTTATGCGAATCTTGCTTTTCAAACCGCTTATCTCAAAGCTCATTACCCGTCTGAATATATGGCAGCAGTATTGAGTAATAATATGCACAACCTCAAGGAAATTATTTTCCTTATGGAAGAATGTCGTCGGCTAGGAGTATTAGTACTTTGTCCAGATATTAATGAAAGCTATTATACTTTTTCGGTAAATGAAAAAGGAGCTATACGTTTTGGCATGGGAGCTATAAAAGGTATAAGGGAAGCTTCGATCGAAGCTATTCTACATGAACGTGAAAAAAAAGGTATTTATCGTTCCATTTTTGATTTAGTAAAGAGAGTTGATTTACGTATAGTGAATAAAAAGACTTTAGAGTCTTTAGTACTTTCAGGAGCTTTTGATAGCTTTAGCAATATTCATCGTGCACAATATTTTTACCACAAAAATGGGTTCACTGCTCTTGAAAAAATTCTCCGTTTTGGAGAAAAATATCATAATAGCAAACAAAAAAACCAGTGTTCTCTTTTTCAAGAGGAGCCTGTATTACCATATTGTACTCCCTGGCCAAATCTTATTAAACTCCTGAAGGAAAAAGAAGTCATTGGGATCTACATTAGTTCTCATCCATTAGATGATTATCGTCATGAAATTCTAGCTATAGAAGGTATTTCTCTGAAAGAATTCAATAGAAATGAATCTAAATGGAGAGGTAAAGAAGTAAATCTCTATGGAATCATTCTTCGTTTAGAAAAAAAAATATCTGTAAAAAACAATAGTCGATATGGAGTATTTACTCTAGAAGATTATCAAGGAACGCGTGAGTTCAGAATATTTGGCGCATATTATACAAAGTATGCTTATTTACTTGTGCCAAATACTTTGATCCATCTTAAGATAATACTTAGGAACTTTAAAAAGTTCCGTGTCAGCTTCTTGCACATTCAACTGCTTGACAATGTATTGAATTCGATAGATAAATATCTTTATTTGAAGATCGATTTAGAAAGGTTAGATAATGAAATGATTAATAATATTGAACAGACGATTTCAAAGTATAAGGGTTCTAGAAAATTAAAGGTAATCCTTTTAGATCATCAAGGGAAAATATATATGGGTCTGTTATCTAGTAGTTATGGAGTTAGTATAGAACGTGGATTATTATCAGATTTAGAAAAAATTCCCAACATTTATTTCTTAATAAGATCCTCTCTAGATGAAAATAAAAGTAAGAACTACTAATGCTGATGACACGAAATATGTTGTAGTTATTTGTCAACAAATCGAGGAATCTGCAAAGATACGTCGAACCGGCATTGCTAAAAGGGATCCAGAAGATGTAAAAAAAAAAATTACAGAAGGTCATGCTGTAATAGCTTTTTGTGACGGAATACTTGCTGGATTTAGTTATATAGAAACTTTTCAGGACAGACAATTCGTTGCTAATTCTGGTCTTATTGTATTTCCAGAATTTCGTAATAAAGGAGTGGCCAAGCTAATTAAATCAGAAATCTTTCAACTATCTAGAAAAAAATTTCCTCAGTCTAATATATTCAGTATTACGACTAACATTTCGGTGTTAAAAATGAATATGGACTTGGGTTTCAAACCTGTACCTTTCACAGTACTACCCCAATCGGAAGACTTTTGGAAGGGATGTCGAAGTTGTACAAACTATGATATTCTCACTAGACAGAACCGAAAAATGTGTCTATGTAGCGGTCTTTTATATGAGACTAGTGAAAAAAAATCTAATAAAAAATTACTTTTTGGGGATAAAATTTTACTTGCTTACAGTGGTGGTCTAGATACCTCTTATTGTTTAAAATACCTAAAACAACAGGGTTATAAGGTGTATACAGCTATCGTAAATACTGGAGGTAGTAGTGAAAAAGAATTAATTGATATAGAAAAAAAGGCTTATGCTATAGGAGCCAAATTTCATAGAAATATAGAAGCAAAAAATGATTATTATAAGCATTGTATAAAATATCTGATTTTCGGAAACATTCTACGTAATCAGACTTATCCCTTATCAGTAAGTGCCGAAAGAATTTTTCAAGCTATTAAAATAGCGGAATATGCTAATGAAATCAATGCTAAAGCCATAGCTCACGGTAGTACCTGTGCTGGTAATGACCAGATACGTTTTGATTTAGCCTTTCAAATATTGTGTCCTAATAAAATTATTATAAGCCCGATACGGGATCTTAAACTCTCAAGAAAGGAGGAAATGGATTATTTACGTGAGCATGGAGTGGACATATTATGGGAAAAAGCGCAATATTCCATGAATAAGGGTCTTTGGGGAACTAGTGTGGGAGGGAAAGAAACGCTTACTTCTAACCAAAATTTACCAGAAGGAACCTATCCCAACTCTTTACAAGAGTTTAAGCCTAAAAAAATCCAACTAACTTTTGAGAAGGGGGAATTGATCGCTATCAATGGAGAAGTTACCGATCCAGTGGAAAATATAGTTCGTTTAGAGAGGATTGCTTCTCGTTTTGCTATAGGTCGTGATATTCATGTAGGTGATACACTTATTGGAATTAAAGGACGTGTAGGATTCGAAGCATCATCAGCATTGATAATTCTCAAGGCTCATCACCTTCTGGAAAAACATGTTCTTAGTAAATGGCAGATTTATTGGAAAGAACAATTGGGGAATTGGTATGGGATGCTTTTGCACGAAGCGCAATACTTCGATCCGGTTATGCGTGATATTGAAGCTTTTTTGATGAATTCTCAAGAAAGAGTTAGCGGAATTGTAAGTGTACAGTTGCATCCTTATCGTTTTGAACTTATAGGCATTGAGTCACCTTTTGATCTTATGCAGACTAAAAAAACAAAATATGGGGAAGAAAATGAGTCCTGTAGTTCTTCAGAAGCTAAAGGATTTATTAAAATATTTGGAACCCCGATGAAAATTTATCACAGTATTAATCCCTAATGATTAAAATCGGAATCTTAGGTAGCTCCGGATATACCGCTGGTGAACTATTACGGATTTTGTTACATCATCCTAAAGTCCAGATAAAAAGTGTAGTAAGCAGTACTCAATCTGGTATTGAGGTTTACAAAATTCATACGGATTTACTAAGTGATACTGAATTATGCTTTACTGATCATTTGGAGGATGTCGAGGTAGTATTTTTATGTATTGGTCATGGGCATTCTAGAAATGCTGTAAAAAAAATCTCAAAAAATAGTTGCATTATTGATTTAAGTCATGATTTTAGGCTTTCAAAAAATGCCAATTTTTCAGGCAGAAACTTTGTATATGGGTTACCAGAATTGCAACGTAAAGCCATTAAAAAAGCAAAAAACATTGCTAATCCAGGTTGTTTTGCTACAGCTATAGAACTTCCTTTGTTACCACTAGCTAAAGAAAGATGGCTTGATAACGATATTCATATAAGTGCTATTACAGGTTCTAGCGGTTCAGGACGTCTATTGAGAGAAAGTAATCATTTCAGTTGGAGAGTAAATAATGTTTCCACTTATAAAGTGTTTACCCATCAGCATTTAAAAGAAATTAGAGAGGTATTGTTACGATTGTGTCCGAGCTTTAATAAAAAACTCTTTTTTGTCCCCTACAGAGGAAATTTTTCCCGGGGAATATTTGCTACGTTATACACATATTGCAAGGCTCCTCTTCAGGAAGTTGAGTTCCTTTATCAAGAATTTTATAAAAAGCATCCTTTTACACATCTTTCTAAAGATCCATTATGTCTAAAACAAGTGGTGAATACTAATAAATGTTTATTGCACTTAATGAAAGAGAAAGAACAGTTGATTATCAGTAGTGTTATAGATAATCTGGTTAAAGGAGCTGCAGGACAAGCGGTTCAGAATATGAATCTGATGTACAATTTGGAAGAAGTTCTGGGTTTACAGATAAAATCGATCGCATTTTGATATTTGATGTGTATTCTACAATTCCAATAGAATTAGTAAAAGGTAAAGGAACTTTCCTTTACGATAAGGAAGGAAACAAATATCTAGATTTTTATGGAGGACATGCCGTAATCTCTATTGGACATAGCCATCCACATTATGTGGAATCTTTAATAGAACAAATATCACACTTAGGATTTTATTCAAATTCTATTCAAATTCCCCAACAGCAGTTGCTTGCCGAAAAATTAGTAAAGTTGTCTGGTTATACAGATTATCGTCTTTTTCTTTGTAATTCAGGTGCTGAAGCAGTAGACAATGCTTTAAAAATTGCATCTTTTCATAACAGAAAAAACAAGATAATTTCATTCAAAAAAGCTTTTCATGGTCGTACTATAGGAGCGTTATCCGTTACAGATAATCCTAAAATAGTTACTTCTTTTAATGAAAAATTTTATAGCATAATTCTGGATCATAAGGATCAGGAAGGTTTAGAATGTGCTATCAAAAAGGGAGATATTTGTGCAGTAATTACCGAAGGTATTCAGGGAGTAGCTGGCATTATAGATCCTGGGGGAGATTTTTTTCTGTTTCTTCAGGAATATTGTCGGAAGTACAATGTTCCTCTTATTCTAGATGAAATTCAAAGTGGCTATGGTCGCAGTGGCGATTTTTTCGCACATAAATCTGCTGGAATTTCTCCTGATTTAATCGCAGTGGCTAAGGGTATGGGTAATGGATTTCCTATCGGAGGTGTGCTTATTGCTCCTTATTTCAAAGCTTTTCATGGTATGCTTGGAACTACTTTTGGTGGGAATTATTTGTCTTGTACAGCAGCATTGTCTGTTTTAGAAGTTATTAAAAATGAATGTCTGATTGAAAATGTTAGACACATAGGTAATATGCTTATAAAAACATTGCGAGAAATTCCTCAAATAAAGAGGATTAGTGGTCGGGGCTTGATGTTGGGTTTACATTTTGATTTTCCTGTCTACAACTTAAGAGAGACCTTATTAAAGAGAGAAAAAGTGTTTGTGGGTACAGCTATACAACCTAATATTTTACGTGTTTTGCCTCCTCTCAGTATATCTAATTATCAGGCTATGTGTTTTGTCCGAAAGTTGAAGAGTGCTTTAGCTTATCTTGAAAATGAATGATCCTATCGCTCGTTTAATCCTTCAAAAGGATGATATAGAATATATTGGACATCTTTTTGGAGCACCTGTTTCTTCTTCTGGAGAAGTTGTTTTTAATACTTCCATGACCGGTTATACAGAAAGCCTTACTGATCCTTCTTATAAAGGACAGTTATTGGTCTATACCTCTCCGATTATAGGTAACTACGGAATACCCAATATCATGGAAAAGAGATCAGATTTTTCGGAATCCGAAAACATACATATTAACGGGTTAATCATTTCTGATTATTCTCATCATCCTTACCATTGGAACATGAGATATAGTCTTTCGTATTGGTTGAAACAGAATGGTGTTCCAGGAATCTATGGAATAGATACTCGTGCATTGACCCAAAAAATTCGGGAAGAAGGGACGATGTTAGGAAAAATTATCATAAATCATGATATACCATTTTATGATCCTAATCAGGAAAATCTAGCATCTAAGGTGTGTATTAATGAAAAAACTATATATGGACAGGGAAAATACAAGGTGTTGCTGGTTGATTTAGGAGTAAAGAACAATATATTGCGCTGTTTGCTTAACAGAAATTGCCAGATAATACGTGTGCCATGGGATTATGATTTTTCCAAAGAAGACTATGATGGGATTTTGCTTTCTAATGGACCAGGTAATCCTAAGACTTATCAGAAGGTTATAAAACACGTGGAGGATGCCCTTAAAGATAATCGTCCTATCTGTGGAATTTGTCTTGGAAATCAATTAATTGGTCTCGCTGCAGGAGTGAATACCTTTAAACTAAAATATGGGCATCGTGGCTATAACCAACCAGTTTTGCTAGAAGGTACCTATAAGGCATACATAACTTCACAAAATCATGGATACGTCCTTGACGTCAAAATTTTGCCTAAAAACTGGAAAATTTTATTTAAAAATCTCAACGATGGATCTTGTGAGGGATTAATACATGAAAATAAACCTTTCTTTTCAGTGCAATTTCATCCAGAAGCCTCAGGAGGACCTATAGATACCGAATTTTTATTCGATTGGTTTATAGAATGTATGCATACATACAAGAAATTATATAGATGAAAAAAATTCTTGTTATTGGTTCTGGGGCTTTGAAAATTGGAGAGGCCGGAGAATTTGATTATTCAGGAACACAAGCCTTAAAAGCAATTAAAGAAGAGGGAATAGAGACTATTTTAGTGAATCCTAATATCGCTACGGTGCAAACCTCTGAAGGTATAGCCGATCAAATTTATTTTCTTCCGATTTCCCAAAAATTTATTAAAAAAGTCATAGAAAAAGAAAAACCTAGTGGACTTTTGTTATCCTTCGGAGGACAAACAGCATTAAATTGTGGCGTGAAACTTTTTGAAAAAGGTGTATTGAAAAAACATGTTATAAAAGTTTTAGGTACTCCTATAGAGTCTATTATTGCTAGTGAAGATCGAGATCTTTTTCGAGATAAACTCAATACTATGAATATCAAAACGGCTCGTGGTATAGTGGTACATTCTCTGGAAGAAGCCTTTTCGGCCTCTGAAGAAATCGGCTTTCCTCTAATTATAAGAACTTCTTATGCCTTAGGAGGACTTAGTAGTGGATTTGCTCACGATAAAAAGGAATTGGCAACATTGATAGACATAGCTTTATCACATTCTTCACAAATCCTTATAGAAGAATCCCTGAAAGGTTGGAAGGAAATAGAATATGAAGTCATGTGTGACCGATACGGAAATTGTATTACGGTATGCAATATGGAAAATTTCGACCCCATTGGGATACATACAGGAGACAGCATAGTAGTAGCTCCTTCACAAACTCTTACTAATTCTGAATATCAGAAACTTCGCACATTTTCTCTGTCTATTGCCCGTGCATTCGGAATAATAGGAGAATGTAATGTGCAGTTCGCTTTATCACCAAATTCTGAGGATTATCGTCTTATTGAAATAAATGCAAGACTTTCTCGTTCAAGTGCTTTAGCTTCTAAAGCTACGGGGTATCCAATAGCCTTTATAGCAGCTAAACTAGCTTTAGGCTATGGATTACATGAATTAAAGAATTATGTAACCCAAACTACTTCTGCTTTTTTTGAACCGTCTCTTGATTATGTAGTGTGCAAATTTCCTCGTTGGGATTTAAAAAAATTCTACCGATCAGATAAAAAAATTGACAGTAGTATGAAAAGTGTGGGTGAAGTTATGTCAATAGGAGGATCTTTTGAGGAGGCGTTCCAGAAAGGATTACGGATGCTTGATATAGGATTAGAAGGATTCATCAATCCTAAAAAAAAATCTTTATATGACACTCTTGAAAAACGTCTTATAATTCCTACCGATCATAGAGTAGAAGCACTTGAAGATGCTTTTGATGAAGGCTACACAGCAGAAAAACTTTATGATCTGACACGTATTGATCTTTGGTTTCTTTACAAGCTTCGCAATATTCATAACACAAAAAAAATACTATCACGGTACAAAAAGTCTGAAGATTTACCTAAAAATATTTTTTATTTAGCCAAAAAGCAAGGATATTCAGATCGACAAATAGGAGCTATTCTTAGCCCAGACGTACATATGTCTATATCTTCTTCTATGGTTCGTCAGAGACGAAAAACTATAAAAATTTTTCCAAACGTACGTCGTATAGACACTTTATCAGCTGAATATCCAGCATATACCAACTACTTGTATATGAGTTATCATGCTTATCGTCATGATATTGATTACGAAGGGGATGGGCGGTCAGTAGTAGTTTTAGGATCTGGTGTATATCGTATAGGTAGTAGTGTAGAATTTGATTGGTGTTGTGTGAACACATTAAAGGTTCTTCATTCTGAAGGTTATCGATCGATAATGATCAACTGTAATCCTGAAACTGTCAGTACAGATTTTGATGAATGTGATAGATTATATTTTGAAGAACTCACTCTAGAACGTGTGCTAGATATTCTAGAACTAGAAACCCCGAAAGGGACGATTGTATCTATGGGAGGACAAATTTCCAACAATCTGGCATTACCACTCCATAAAAATAAGCAAAGAATTTTAGGAAGCTTAGCCACTTCTATAGATGAAGTAGAAGACCGTTATAAGTTTTCCAAAGCTTTGGATATACTAGGCATAGAACAACCTATGTGGAAAGAATTTTCTAATCTGAACGATATTCATCCCTTTATTAGAGAGGTCGGATATCCGATATTAATACGACCATCGTATGTACTATCAGGTTCAGGAATGAACGTAATTTTTAATGTAGAAGAACTTAGATACTTTTTTGATAAATTGGAGACTATCTCGTCTGAACATTCAGTAGTGATAAGTAAATTTATAGAAAATGCTAAAGAAATCGAACTCGATGCTGTGGCCCATCAAGGGTCTCTTATTTATCATGCCGTATCCGAGCATATAGAATTTGCTGGATTACATTCAGGAGATGCTACTTTAGTATATCCTCCGCAAAATATTTACTTCTCTACGTTACAAGAAATAGAACGGATTTCTAAAAAAATTGCACGATATTTTCATATTTCAGGACCTTTTAATATACAGTTTATTTCGATAAATAACCGAATTAAAGTAATAGAGTGCAATTTACGAGCTTCCAGAAGTTTTCCTTTTATTTCTAAAGTATCTGGATTTAATCTAATCCGATTAGCTACTGAAGTAATGTTAGGAAAACTCACGAATCCTTGTGGAATTTTTTTTTCTTTTAATTATATAGGTGTAAAAGTTTCGTACTTCTCCTTTTCACGGATTCCAGGTACAGATCCTGTCCTAGGAGTAGATATGGTTTCTACAGGTGAAGTAGGTTGTTTGGGAAACAATTTTCATGAGGCACTCATAAAAGCTATGTTGGCCGCTGGCTATAGCATACCTATCAAGCATATTTTAATTTCAGGAGAAATTTCTTCTTTCAAAGAAGATTTTATTAATACTATTAAACTATTGGTGTATAAGGGATATAAACTGTTTTCTACAGAGGATATATATCCATTTATGATGGATTATGGTTTAACTACAAAGCTATTGTACTGGCCAGGTGTGCATAATTTCCCAAATGTCCTCGATTATATACGAAAGAAAAAAATTGATTTCATTATCAATATTCCTAAGAACAAATATTCCGAAATAGATAATAACTATACTATAAGACGCTCAGCAGTAGATTTCAATATTCCACTTTTAACTAATACTAGTTTAGCTAAAGCCTTTATCGTGGCTTTCTGTAAAGAAGAACCAGAAGAACTAACTATAGCAGAATGGAAAAGTTATATGAAACGATTTTTTAGTGTTCAAGATATTCCTAATGTACCTGTTTTGGTAAAGGAGGCATTATCTCTTAAAAAAGCTCCTTATATAGAACTTGTAAAAAAAAAATAAGATTATAGGATTAGTCTTTTTTAATCCAAGCTTGAGAACCCGTTTGAGCAGTCAAAAAGCTGCTTTTCACCTAGGTTGCGATACTTGGACACTAAATATAGATCAGGATTCTTGGAAAATAGAGATGAATGATGGTTCCGTTATGGAACGTCACTCCCAAGAACATCTAAAAGAAGCCGTTGGAGTGATGAGTTTATATTGCGATATATTAGGTGTTCGAACCTTTCCTGGACTAAAAAATCGAGATTCTGATTATCAAGAAATTCTTTTTAATCATATAGAAAATTATTCTCACGTTCCTATAGTTAATTTAGAAAGTGCTACACGTCACCCCTTGCAATCTTTAGCTGATGCTATGACTATTGAAGAGTGTCGTGTTCCTGGAAAACCTATAAAAGTAGTACTTAGTTGGGCCCCTCATCCTAAAGCTTTACCACATTCAGTGCCTAATTCTTTTATAGAATGGATTTCCAAATTACCTAATATTGATCTAATAATTACTCACCCTATTGGATATGAGCTTGATAAAGAAATTACTAAAAATACAAATATTCTTTATAATCAAGAAGAAGCCTTCAAGGATGCAGATTTTATTTATGCAAAAAATTGGAGCAGTTATACCTATTACGGTAAGGTTCTATGTCATGACACTAGATGGATGATTACTTGTGATAAGATGTCCCTTACTAATAAGGCAAAATTTATGCATTGCCTACCCATTAGACGCAATGTAGTAGCGGTAGACGCTGTTCTAGATTCCTATATTTCTTTGATTTTTCAAGAGGCTGAAAATCGTATATTCGCTTCTAAGGCTATTTTCAAAAGAATATTGAACGCATTATCATGTTGCATATAGTTAAAATAGGAGGAAAAATTATTGATGATAAAGCTTTATTAAATACCTCTCTTGAAAATTTTCATGCATTGAATGGTCCTAAAATTTTGGTACATGGAGGAGGAAAATCTGCTAATTTACTTTCGAAGAAGATGGGGATACGTACACAAATAATAGAAGGCCGACGAATTACAAATCGTCCCACTATAAATGTGGTAGTGATGAGTTATGCTGGTCTTACAAACAAGACTTTGGTAGCACGTTTACAAGCAATAGGCTGTAATGCTATAGGACTTTCTGGGGCTGATGGAAATATCATTCGTTCTAATCGAAGACCTGTCAAAAGTATAGATTATGGATATGTAGGTGATTTATATGAAAAAAGTATTAATATCTATAATCTTTCTACTATGATGAAAGTTGGTTTTGTCCCTGTATTTTGTGCTATTACTCATGATGGTAAAGGAAATTTGTTAAATACTAATGCCGATGCTATAGCTTCATTTATAGCTATTTCTTTGTCTAAGACCCATCAAACAGTTTTACATTTTTGCTTAGAAAAAAAAGGTGTCCTCCGTCAGTATAATGAGGAAGATTCTTTTTTCGAAAAAATGAATGTTGATGACTTTAGAAAATTTAAACAAGAAAATCTCATTACAGGAGGAATGATTCCTAAATTAGAAAATGCCTTTGAAGCCTTGCAAAAAGGAGTGAATCAAGTAAACATAGGTCATCCTTACTATTTGAATAAATCTAAGGAGAAAACAATTCTATGTTTATAAATTTATCATTGCTTGTATTATGTTCTTAAATGGAATAAATTTATTGGAATATTTAAACCTAAATGTATGATACAAGAAATAAAAGATAACAATTTGGCATCCCTGATGCTTGCTTCTAAAAAACTATCTATAGTATATTTCTGGGCTCCTTGGTGTAACTCATGTAAATCTTTAGCTCCATTCATAGAAGAGATATCAGAAAAGTATGAGGGAAAAGTTTTAATAATAAAAATCAATGTAGATGAGAATACAAAAACTGTTTATGAACATGGAATAAAAAGTATTCCTACAGTAATATGTTTTAAAAATGGAAAAGAAATATGCAGAAAAATTGTAGCGAATTCTCAAAATACTTTAACTAAGGAATTAGATCAATTAATTTGTAAGTAGGGTCTGGTAGTTCAGCTGGTTAGAATACGTGCCTGTCACGCACGAGGTCGCGGGTTCAAGTCCCGTCCAGACCGCTAATCGTCATTGATAGTTGTGAAATAAAGACTACTACTATCATTAACCCTTAACCCTGCATGGGTTCTCTTTTCCTACAGTACTAACAGTATTTCGAAAAGTATGGAAAGGTCTGCTTCAAAACAATCTTCACACACTTATAATCAAGAAGAACTCGTGCTATAATAGATGCAAAACGTAGAAAGTTTCTAATTCTACTGATGACCACAAAATATAGGACAACAAGTCGTTTTAAGCGGGTGTCTTCTAGATCTCGGTGCAGTAATATTCATTTATTTGAGAGATAGTTATGGAATAACACAATTTATTTTTTCTAATCCATTACTAGTACGTGAGTTTGTTGTTCTAATTTATGGAAAAGATCATCTAAGTAAAAATCCGACTGGGTACATTGAAGTGCTTAATTCGCATGAAATACCGATAAATCCTGCGTAAATGACTATTCTCTTTCCAAGGCTCAAGGCTCCCCTCTAATCTTTTTGCTTCTCGTATCCAGGATGGATATTTGTTCCCTCAATCTCCTCAGTCTCCTCAGTCTCCTCAGTCCTTTATAGGTATATAAGATTGCTATATGAAGATTTTCGTTCATATCGCCAACCTTAATTTACCTGTGAAATATTTTTCGTCGTACGGTCAGATATTTGATTTCTTTTTGAAGAACTCATAGTATATCTTTTCGATATACTCCTTTCCTTCGTATTCCCTAAACCCATCTCTGTAATTGCAATTATACAAGAAAACAACTTTATGAACTAGTAGAGTGGGTAATACGGACCCAAATTGGAGCGAAAGAACTTATCTGGGTAAAATGTCTTACAGATTAAAATCATCAGTAGATAAATTCTTTAGTCAAGTACTTTCTGGAAAAACTAAAGAGACTAGGGTTCCGTTGTTCTCCACTACCACTAAAACCGTAAAAGCATAATGGATATTATCATCCAGCTCCTAAAGAGGAAGACTATCCTTTGTTAGTGATTATAGGTGGAGGTTATAAACTATTATGGTGCTCCTATTGCTTTAGGATTAGATAGAGCAGTATTATTCGGTGAGGAAAATATAATCTGACAAAAAATCATTAAGGTCGAGATATTCTGATAGATAGCCCATACACAAGAACTAGGTAGACCTAAATGGGACCCCTAGTTTAAACATAATAGACGCAGGGATCTTTTTCTTGAAGCTCTTGTAAAAGAATTATAAGTTATGAAAGTTCTCAAGTTTGGTGGAACTTCTGTTGGAAATCCTCATGCTATAGAACAAGTATGTGAGATCATAAAAAATAAGAATTTACAAGATCGTTGTGCTATAATAGTTTCTGCTGTCGGAAACACCACTGATATGCTAGTCAAATGTGGTCAACTTGCCTCTCATAAAAATGAGAAATATAGGGATTTTATTTCAGAAATAGAAATACAACATTTGAACATTATACGAGCATTGTTTCCTTACCAAAGTCATTTGATTATAAAAAAACGTCTGAATTTTTTAGAAATTTTTTGTGACAGTATTTTTCATGTCATGGAACTTTCAAAACGTTCCCTTGATAGGATTATGAGTTTGGGAGAGCTCATTTCTTCTTATCTTTTTTATGAAAAAATAAAGGAATACGGGTTTCAAACAATTTGGAAAGATAGTCAAGAACTCATAGTTACTGATGAACGATATGGTTGTGCGCAGGTAGATATTATAAAGAGTTATAAAAATATTCAATCTTTTTTTTCTATAGAATCTGCTCCATATGTAATATTCCCAGGATTTATTGCATCTTCTCCTCGTAAAGAAGTTACAACGCTAGGACGTGGAGGATCAGATTATAGCGCTGCTATTATTGCAGCAGCTTTAAAAGCAGAAGTATTGGAAATATGGACTGATGTAAGCGGTATCATGACAGCTGATCCACGGATAGTTTTGCAAGCTTTTACGATTGAAAATCTGTTTTATGAAGAAGCTATAGAGCTTTCCCATTTCGGAGCTAAGGTTATTTATCCACCTACGTTACACCCAGTCATCGAAAAAAAAATTACTATTTGGGTTCAAAATACTTTTTCGACCTCAGAAAAAGGCACAAGAATAAATAACGCCCCATGTTTTAAACATTCAGTTACAGGAATTTCAGGGAAAAAAAATCTTACAATGATCACCCTTAAAGGGATGATTAATATATTGAGTTATTTAAAACGTCTATTTACAGTTTTGTCTCGTGAAAAAATGAATGTACTCTTTTTTAGTACTTCAGAGCATTCCATTATAATGGGTATAGAAGAATATGAGGGAATGCAAATAAAAAATAGTATAAACAATGAATTTTCTCAAGAGATTGATAAGAAGTATTTATTTCCAGTATTAGTAGAGCAAGATTTATCTATTATAACTGTTATTGGAGATAATACAAAAAATATGCATCGTACTTCTGCTAGAATGTTTATCACATTATCCAAAAACAATATTTACATACGGTATATAGCATATAATGTGACTAAAAAAAATATGTCAGCAGTCATAAAGAACAGTGATTTTAAAAAGGCATTAAATGTCCTTCATGACACTTTTTTTGAAATACCTCCTAAGCAAATCAATCTTTTTGTTGCCGGTATAGGAAAAGTAGGCCGAAAACTTTTAGAACATATTTCCATCCAAAAAACATCCCTTATAAAAGAACTTCATATTCAAGTGATGGGTCTTTGCAATAGTAAAACTATGTATTTTGAAGAGCAAGGTATCGATGTGAAAAACTGTAAAAAAAATCTCGAATATGGTAATAGGATGATACTTCACAGATTTATTGAAAAAATTCATCTAATGAATATGCATAATAGTATTTTTATAGATACTACCGATAGTCAAGATGTAGCGAGAACTTATGATAAGTTATTTGTAAAAGGAATTGGTGTCATTACTTGTAATAAAATCGCGTGTTCTTCTTCTTACAAAGATTATAAAAATCTTAAAAAGATAGCACGATATTTTAAAGTACCTTTTTTTTTCGAAACAAATGTAGGGGCAGGATTACCTATCATTAGTACTCTGAATGATTTATTGAATAGTGGAGATAAAATTCATTTAATAGAGGCTGTTTTGTCAGGTAGTATTAATTTTATTTTTAATCACTTCAAGTCAGGTCGTACTTTTTCAGAAACGGTTAGAGAAGCACAGAAAAGAGGATATACTGAACCTGATCCTCGCATTGATTTAAGTGGCATAGATGTAATGAGAAAAATACTCATTTTAGTTAGAGAATGTGGAGACTCAATGGAGTTGTCCCAAATTATACAAAAACCTTTCCTCCCTGAGGAATGTGTAAAAGCTAATAACGTTGAATCCTTTTATGAAAAACTATCCCAATATGAAAACTATTTCGTAAGACTTCGTGACGAAGCTCAAAATAAAGGGAAAAAATTCCGATTTATGGCAAAATATGAAAATGGCTACGCTTATGTGGAACTGAAATCCATCGGACCTGAACATCCTTTTTATCAATTGGAAGGGGATGATAATATTATTCTTTACAAGACACAGCGTTACTACGAACAACCCCTTATTATTAAGGGTGCCGGTGCTGGTGCTGAAGTGACTGCTGCAGGGATTTTATCAGATATAAGAAAGGCGTCTAGATAAATCATGCAAAAAAATGCCATAAAAATATTTTCTCCAGCTACTATTGCTAATGTTTCTTGCGGATTCGATGTTATTGGTATGGCATTAGAAAGACCTGTTGATGAAATTATCTTAAGAAAATCATCCCAGAATGGGGTACGCATTCTTAATATACATGGAGCCATACTTTCGACACGACCTGATAAAAATGTAGTTGGGGTAGTTCTCTATACAATGTTAAATAAGTTTCCTAACATAAAATATGGGTTAGAAGTAGAAATATTTAAGAATATCCAACCTGGAAGTGGCATTGGTTCTAGTGCTGCTAGTGCAGCCGGAGCTGCAGTGGGAGCTAACCTTTTACTCGGAGATCGTTTTACCACAACTGAACTTGTCCAGATTGCCATGGAAGGAGAAAGATTCGCCAGTGGAATTGCACATGCTGATAATGTAGCGCCAGCTATCATGGGTGGATTTACTCTTGTAAGAAGTTATCATCCTCTAGATATTATTGAACTGCACGTCCCAAAAAATTTGTGGGCAACCGTACTTCATCCTCATATAGAAATTAAAACTTCTGAAGCAAGAGAAATACTTAAAAAAAAAGTACTAATGAGTGATGCTATTAAGCAATGGGGTAATGTAGGAGCACTAATAGCAGGGCTTTATCAGGAAAATTATGAACTTATTAGCCGATCTATGGAAGATGTCATTGTAGAACCAGTACGGTCTATACTTATTCCGTCTTTTTACAAGCTTAAAATGGAATGTAAAAAAGCAGGTGCCCTTGGAGGAAGTATTTCTGGTTCAGGTCCATCAGTATTTATGCTAAGTTGTGGTAAAGCAAAAGCCCAATACGTAGCTAAGTGTATGGATGATATATATGCAAAATTAGGAATAGATTATACCATCTATGTTTCTCCCATTAATTCTCAAGGAGTACAATGGGAATGGATAACATAATATTAAATAAAAATTTAAGAAAATAATGTGGTTTTTTAGCCTAAAAAATTCTCAATATCGCGTAGAATTTAAAGAGGCTCTTAGTAAAGGGTTAGCTACGGATAAAGGATTATTTTTCCCGGAACAAATTCCAAAAATATCAAAAAACTTCATTAATAATATTTCAGAGCATAATTTATATGATCTCACTTTTGAAGTGATATATCCGTACGTTACGAACACGATTACAAAAGAAGATATTAAAAAAATAATTCGTGAAACACTTAGTTTTCCATTTCCTATTAAAGCTATAAAAAAAGATATATATGCACTTGAACTTTTTCATGGACCAACACTCTCTTTTAAAGATATAGGAGCTAAATTCATGGCGGGTTGTATAAATTATTTTAAGATAGACCACCCTTCAAAGATTACTGTTCTAGTAGCTACTTCCGGAGATACTGGAGGAGCTGTAGCAAACGGATTCTATAAAGTTCCTAATGTCAAAGTACTTATTCTTTATCCTTCTAAAAAAGTAAGTCCATTGCAAGAATTGCAATTAACTACTTTAGGAGAAAATGTTAGTGCGATAGAAGTCGAAGGAGATTTTGACGATTGTCAAAGTCTTGTTAAAAGCGCTTTCCTGGATGAACAATTGCAAAAAAAAATAACGCTGACTTCAGCTAACTCTATAAATATAGCAAGATGGCTACCACAGATGATTTATTATTTCATAGCCTATCGTTCATTGATCGGGGGGAAATACAATAAAAAAATTGTTTTTTCTGTTCCAAGTGGGAATTTTGGAAATTTATGTGCCGGAATGATGACTTCTAAAATGGGACTACCTATAGAACATTTTATTGCCTCTACCAATATAAATGACACAGTCCCAAGATTTATGCATAATGGCATATATTCTCCAAGAGAATCAAAAGCTACTATTTCAAATGCTATGGACGTAGCTGATCCTAGCAACTTCGGACGGATATTGCATTTACATCCTTATTATAAGGATTTACAAAAGTATATGACAGCTTATAGTTTTTCAGACTATCAAACAATTGATAGTATACAGAAAATATGGAAAAATACAGGGTATATGCTAGACCCACATGGTGCCGTTGCTTATCTAGGACTAGAACAATACTTCAATAAAAAAGGTAGAGATTCTTCTACTATTGGTGTTTTTTTAGCAACAGCTCATCCAGGAAAATTTGTAACCAAGTTTCCCAAAAAATTACGTGATCATATTTGTATTCCTGATACGTTAAAAACTATGATGAAAAAAAATAAAAAAATATATCGTATATCAAAAGATTATAGTACCTTTAAAAGTTATCTTCTTGAGAAAATATAAATTTAGGAATCTTTTCTAAAGACTATACCTTTTTCTTGAAAAAAATCTAGTCGGAATGTACTTCCTTCAGGGATATTACCAGCGAGTATTTCCTTTGAAAGCTCATTCAATACTTCATGTTGAATGATACGTTTTAAGGGACGTGCTCCAAAATAAGGATCATATCCTTTTTCACTTATATATTTGATGGCTTCATGGCTAGCATTTAGTATAATATTGTTACGAGACAAAATTTTCGTCAGTTTTTTTAGCTGTATACTTGTAATAGCATAAATTTCTTCCTTAGTTAATGGGTTAAAAAGCACAATTTCATCAATTCGGTTAATAAATTCAGGTCGTACTACTTTTTTAAGTAGACTTAATAGTTCTTCTTTCACCGTTTTTATACTCTGACTATCAGATTGGTAGCCTATACGCTCAAAATGGTTATGAATTAGTTCAGAACCGATGTTAGAGGTCATTATTATAAGGGAATTTTGTAAATTTACTGTACGTCCCTTATTGTCGGTGAGTCTACCGTCATCTAGCACCTGCAATAGTATGTTGAAAACATCTAGATGAGCTTTTTCTATCTCATCAAGCAGAATAACAGAATAAGGACGGTGTCGGATGGACTCGGTCAGTTGCCCGCCTTCTTCATAACCTATATATCCTGGAGGGGTACCGATAAGTCTACTTACAGAATGTCGTTCTTGATATTCACTCATATCAATCCTAACCATATTGGTTTCATCATTAAAAAGATATTCGGCTAGTGCTTTGGCGAGCTCGGTCTTACCTATACCGGTAGGACCTAAAAACAGAAAGGATCCTATGGGACGTTTTTCATACTGAAGTCCTGCACGTGAACGACGTATAGCATTAGAAACGGATGCTATAGCAGCATGTTGCCCAATAACCCTTTTATGTAACTCTTTTTCCATATTTAAAAGTTTTTCTTTTTCACTCTGCAACATACTTGTTACAGGTATTCCTGTCCATAGAGAAACTACTTCAGCTATTTCTTCACGGGTAACCTCTTCTTGAATTATTTTTTTCTCTGGACTTTTCTCCATCAGTTCTTTTTCTAGATTTTTAACTCTTTCTTCCTCTTCCTTAATCTTACCGTATCTTAATTCTGCTACTTTTCCATAGTCTCCGTAACGTTCCGCTTGTTCAGCTGCTATTTTATAGTATTCTATACTTTCCTTAGATTTCTGAATTCCTTCTACTAGTTCTTTTTCAGATTGCCATTGTGCGTTGAGTTCCTTACGTTCTTCATTAAGCTTATTTAATTCTTTCTTAAGAAGAGCAACTTGTTTATCATCGTTTTCTCGTTTAATGGCCTCTATCTGTATCTCAAGATGCGTAATTTTCCTATCAAGAACATCAAGAGATTCAGGTTTAGAATTAATCTCCATCCTAAGTTTAGCAGCGGATTCATCCATCAAATCTATGGCTTTGTCTGGAAGAAAACGATTACTTATATAACGTTGTGAAAGTTCAACTGCAGCGATGATTGCCTCGTCTTTTATACGGACCTTATGATGAGACTCATATCTTTCTAGAATTCCACGAAGAATAGAAATAGCTGACTGAGTATTCGGTTCATCTACATAAACATGCTGAAATCTACGTTCTAGGGCCTGATCTTTTTCAAGATATTTCTTATACTCATTTAAGGTCGTAGCTCCTATAGCACGGAAATCACCACGAGCTAAGGCTGGTTTTAGAATATTAGCAGCATCCATAGCACCTTCCCCACCTCCCCCAGCTCCAACTAGAGTATGAATTTCATCTATGAAAAGCACGATATTACCTGCAGATTGCGTTACCTCCCTAATCACAGATTTTAGACGTTCTTCAAATTCTCCTTTATATTTCGCTCCGGCAATTAATGCACCCAAATCTAAGGATGATATTTGTTTATCTTTCAAATTATCTGGTATATCTCCATTAATAATACGATGCACTAACCCCTCTGCAATAGCCGTTTTTCCTACTCCTGGTTCTCCAATAAGTATTGGGTTATTTTTTGTACGTCGGGAAAGGATTTGTAGCACACGACGAATTTCCTCGTCACGACCAATTACTGGATCTAGCTTTCCTTCACGAGCTAATTTATTAAGATTTTTAGAGTATTTTTCCAATGCGTTATAAGTTATATCCACTGTTTTATAACTAATAGGACCGTTATTATGACGAAGATCTGCTATAAGTTTTTCAATATCTGTTTCCTTAACTCCTTGATTTTTAAATAGTTGTGAAACAGAATCATTTGCTTGAAAAATCGCCCATAAAAGATGTTCTATAGAAACAAAACTATCTTTAGTTTGATCAGCAAGGATTTCAGCCTTATTAAGTGTTTGCAATATTTTTGGACTCATATGTTGCGCAATATTTCCAGTTATTCGTGGCAACTTGTCAAGTAGTCGATAGATTTCTTGCTCTAGGTATTTACGATTTACTTGAAGCTTTTTTAAAAAAAAGTTAGTAAAATTTTCATCTATTTCTAATATTCCCTTTAACAGATGCACGTTCTCAATAGATTGTTGATTTAGTTCTTGGGCTATAGTTTGAGCCCTTTGCAAGGCTTCCTGTGACTTTATTGTCAATTTATTAGGATTCATTCCCAGTTTCTTTGATTTCAACAGAGTTTTATGTCTACATCTTCTTGTTTTGTCTGAGAATTATCGTAATATCTTATGCCTTACTTGGATACTTTTTCTTAAGTATATTTAAAGTCTGAAAGATATTCCATATCTATATGGTAATACAAGAACAAGTAAAAGAGATAGTTCATAGAGTAAAAGATCTTTATTATTCTCTAGAAATAGAGAAGAAACAATTGGAAATAAGCAATGAAGAAGAAAAAACAACTTCTTATGACTTTTGGAATGATCCGATACATGCTCAACAGGTTCTGAAAAAGATCCAATATAACAAGAAATTAGTCAAAAAATACCTCAAAGCAAAATGTGCTGCAGAAGAATTACAAGTACTTTATGATTTTTTTAAAGAAGGAGAAGCTAATGTAAAAGAAATAGAAAAACAGGTAGAAAAAACCGAAAAAATTCTGTCGGATATAGAATATAAACATCTCCTTTCTGAGAAAGAAGACCCTTTAAGTGCAGTACTACAAATTTCTTCTGGAGCAGGAGGTACAGAGAGTTGCGATTGGTCTTACATGCTTATGAGGATGTATTTAATGTGGGGACAAAAAAACAACTACAAAATAACAAAAATTCACCATGTTCCAGGAGATATAGTAGGGATTAAATCAGTCACGTTAGAATTTGAAGGGGAATATGCCTTTGGTTACCTAAAAGGAGAAAACGGCGTTCACCGGCTAGTACGGATTTCTCCTTTTGACAGTAATGCTAAAAGACATACTTCTTTTGCCTCGGTCTATGTTTATCCTCTTATAGAGAATTCTATTGAAATAGAAGTAAAATCTTCCGATATTGTTTGGGAAACTTTCCGTTCTAGTGGAACAGGAGGACAGAATGTGAACAAAGTAGAAACAGGAGTTCGGTTGCGATATCAAGGTCTTATAATAGAAAATACAGAATCACGTTCACAGCAAAGAAATAAAGAGAAAGCTTTACAGCTTCTAAAATCTAGGCTTTTTGAAATAGAAATGCAGAAGCGTCTCTCTAAACGAGAAGCAATAGAGACAAAGAAAAAGAAAATTAAATGGGGATCCCAAATTAGGAATTATATTATGCATCCGTATAAACTTGTAAAGGATTTACGCACGGGTTACGAAACTTCAGATGTAGATTCGGTGATGAATGGGGAATTAAATGATTTACTAAAGAAAAGTTATATGGTAAAAAATGCTTGACCGCTATTGTTAGCGGAGGGTCTCGTGGTTGGGGCACCATAGATAACCTGTTAATCAGAGGTGTACAAGAAGATATCGCTAAGGCAGTACTAGCATAGGGTGGTAAGTAATATTACGTGGTACATAATTATGGTGCGACGGTAACACTCATTAGGTGGGTTATATCATTTATTCATAGTTAATGAATCGTAAAACTACGGTAAAGAAAAATTTGCTTGAAAAAGGAAAGAAATAGTTTCTCTATTAATCTCGTTCATAGTCTTCTGAAAGAGATTGAAAGCTTCCACTTTATAAATTAGTAAGGGGTCTTTTTGTTCATATACGGCATTTTGTACAGAATCACGTAGTTCATCTATCTCTTTGAGATGTTCTTTCCACTTCTCATCTATAAGAGATAATACCGTTGCACGTTCACATTCACGGATGAAACTTTTTCCTTTACTTTCATAAGCTTTCTTAATATCTAAAACTGCATAAATATTCCTAACACCATCAGTAATAGGGACTTGTATTAGTTTATATTGTGCCTTATAAATATTTTCAATAATAGTAAAAAATATTGCAGCAGTATGTTCTTGTCTCAATTGAAGACTATTGAGAGCATCATGATAGAGACTATTTACAATTTCTTTTTTTTTTATAGAAGTAAAATCTTCATACTTTATCAGTGACTCTGATGCAAAATTCTGAACCCATTCATATTGTAAATGCTCAAAATGATTTAATTCTTTGTTGCTTGAAACAAGATTCTGTATAGTATAATATAGCATGGTTGCGATATCAATAGATAGACGTTCTCCTAATAAGGCATTTTTTCTTTTTCTATAGATTACTTCACGTTGTTTATTGATTACATCATCATATTCAAGTAAACGCTTTCGAAGACTAAAATTCTTTTCTTCTATTTTTTTCTGTGCTTGCTCAATTGAACGAGTAATCAATGGGTGTTGTATAATATCTCCTTCTTTATGACCCAATTTATCCATTACTTTAGCAATACGATATGATCCAAATAAACGCATTAAATTATCTTCTAAAGAGATAAAAAATTGAGAACTTCCTGGATCTCCTTGTCGGCCAGAACGTCCACGTAACTGCTTATCTATTCTTCTAGAATCATGACATTCGGTACCTAATATAGCTAATCCACCAGCGGATTTTGCTTCAGGAGAAAGTTTAATATCAGTTCCTCTTCCAGCCATATTTGTAGCTATAGTAATTACTCCTTTATTACCGGCTTTTGCAATAATATTGGCTTCTTCTTTATGTAATTTAGCGTTCAAAACATTATGGTGGATTTTTTTAAGCTTCAGAGTACGACTTAATAATTCTGATACCTCTATTGAAGTAGTTCCTACAAGAATCGGACGTTTTTCTTTTTGAGAAATTTTTAATATTTCATTAATAATAGCATTATATTTTTCTCGTTTAGTTTTAAAAACAAGATTTTGATAATCTTTACGTTGGACTGGTTTATGTGGAGGTATAGTTACTACATCAAGTTTATAAATTTGTCCAAATTCTCCAGATTCAGTTGCAGCTGTACCAGTCATTCCAGCTAATTTTTTATACATTCTAAAATAATTCTGCAAAGTAATAGTAGCAAAAGTTTGTGTAGAGGATTCTATTTGAACGTTTTCTTTTGCTTCAAGAGCTTGATGCAATACATCAGAATAACGACGACCTTCCATAATTCGTCCAGTTTGTTCATCAATAATTTTTACACTTCCATCTAAAACAATATAATCTATATTTTTTTCAAAAAAAGTATAAGCTTTAAGTAATTGATTAAACATATGAAGACGTTTTGATTTAAGAAAAAATTCTTTTAACAGTTCTTCTTTTTGTTTATTTTCTTTCTTTTTAGGTAATTTTTTATATTCAAGTTGAACAATATCAGTAATAATATCTCGTACAATAAAAAAATTTGAAAGAAAATTTATTCCTTTATCCGTCAGTTCTATTGTATTATTTTTTTCGGAAATAATAAAATAAAGATTATCATCAATTTTATGCAGATCTTTATCCTGCATATATTCAGTATTTTTAAGTAATAGACGAATGTTTTCTTCATTGATAAATTTTATTAAAGGCTTAGATTTAGGGAAGCCACGATATACTTGCAATAATTTAAATACTCCATTTTTTGGATCTCCTAATTCAATAAGTTTTTTAGCTTCATTAAATGTTTTGTTCAGTTGAATTCGTTGTTGCTGAATAATGTTTTCAACTTTTGGTTTAAGTATATTAAATTCATTATAAGTTTCTTGAGAAATTGCTCCTGATATAACTAATGGAGTCCTCGCATCATCTATTAAAACAGAATCTATTTCATCTATTATAGCATAGTTAAGTTCACGTTGAACAATTTCTTCTATAGAACAAGCTATATTATCACGTAAATAATCAAATACAAATTCATTGCTAGTACCGTAAGTAATATCAGCAGCATAAGCTTTTCGACGCAGATATGTATTAGGAAAATAATTATTTATGCAATCTACACTTAACCCATGAAATTCCATTAGAGGAGCCATCCAAGCTGCATCTCTTTTAGCTAAATAATCACTAATTGTTACTATATGTATTCCTCTTCCTGTCAGAGAATTAAGATAAATAGGCAAAGTAGCTACTAATGTTTTACCTTCTCCTGTAGCCATTTCAGCAATTTTTCCTTGATGAAGGATCACTCCTCCTATCAGTTGCGTATCATAATGTACCATGTCCCAGACAATAGGTTTACCATTAGCATCCCAAATATGTTTCCAAATAGCTATATTTTTTTGTAAAACGACATATTTTTTTTTATAGTATAAAATTTGATCAAAAGGAGTAATTTGAACATGAATTTCTACATTTTCTTTAAACCTACGTGCTGTTTCTTTAATTACCGCAAAAGCTTCTGGTAAAATTTCTAAAAGTATTTTTTCTTCAAGATTATATAATCTTTTTTTTTTGCTATCTATAATTTCATAAAGATTTTCTTTAACATCAACATCTTTCTCTTTGTCAGCTTGTTTATGTAAAGAAATAATATTATTATAAATTTTTTTAGTCTTTTTTTTTAAGATTTTTTTAAATAAAATAGTTTTATTACGGAGTTCATCATGAGAAAGTGAACTAATAGTTGACTCAAACTTTTTTATTTTTGTTAAAAATTGTTTAGCGTTATGAATATCTCTTTCATTCTTATTTACGAAGAAACTTTTTAGTATTTTTTCACGAAAATTCATCTTCATTGAAAAAGAAATCCTCATTATTGGGATAATCTATCCATATTTCTTCTATAGATTCATAAGTATCACCGTCATCTTCAAGTTGTTGAAGATTCTCTATTACCTCCAAAGGAGCTCCACTCCGCATGGCATAATCTATAAGTTCATCTTTATTCGCTGGCCAAGGAGCATCCTCAAGATATGAGGCTAATTCTAACGTCCAGTACATCAAATAATTTTCTGATCAGAGAAGTAGTTAATAAATAGTTAATAAATAAATTTTCATGATGCATTACAAGACGACTACAAAAACTGTAAATAAAATTCCGGGTATTACCTAATAAGCATAGTCGAATTTTACGCAAGTAGGAGAGGACTTATGTGTACTACATAATGCTCTTGCAGCTAGGTTAAAATTCTCTACGTGCTTTTTTCGCTGCTTCGACCATATTTTTAAGAGATTGTATAGTTTCTGGCCATTTACGTGTTTTTAATCCGCAATCGGGATTCACCCAAATGTTCTTCGCGGGTAATAACCGAGTAGCCTGGTATAACAAAGAACTTATTTCTTCTACACTGGGTATCCTAGTAGAATGGACATCGTATACGCCTGGACCGATTTCATTGGGGTATTTGAAACGTGAAAAAGCCTCAAGCAGCTCCATCTGAGAACGAGAAGTTTCTATAGTAATGACATCAGCATCCATTTTTGCAATATATTCTAGGATATCATTAAACTCGCTATAGCACATATGTGTATGTATCTGCGTGGAATCTTTTACTCCACTAGAGGCTATTTTAAAAACATGAATAGCCCATTCTAGATATTTATTCCAATTATTTTTTTTCAATGGCAAACCCTCTCTTAGAGCAGGTTCATCAATTTGTATGATACCTATACCTGTGCCTTCAAGGGCTAAGAGTTCATCACGAATAGACCAGGCTATTTGTCGTGCTGTTTCCGAACGAAGCTGATCATTACGAACAAACGACCATTGTAAAATGGTAATAGGACCAGTAAGCATTCCTTTTATAGGTTTTTTTGTTTGTTTTTGAGCAAAACTACTCCATAGAACAGTCATATCTTTCGTCCGGCTGACATCTCCATAAATCACTGGAGGTTTTACGCAACGACTTCCATAACTCTGTATCCAGGCATTTTTCGTAGAAAGGAACCCTTTAAGTTGCTCACCGAAATATTCGACCATATCATTACGTTCGAATTCTCCATGTACTAAAACATCTAGATCTATTTGTTCTTGTTTTTGGATGACATCTTTGATAGATGTTTCTATTTCTTTTTCATAATCCTGAAGACTCAATTTCCCTTTTTTAAAATTCGCTCGAAATTTTCTTATTTCATCAGTTTGTGGAAACGATCCTATAGTAGTAGTAGGGAATAATGGGAGTTGAAGACATTCACGTTGAATCGGCCTACGATATTCAAATGTACTGTTTCTATGAAAATCTTGCTCTTTAGTAGAGGCCATACGTTTCTTTACGTCTGAATCATGAATAATTGTTGAATCAACAGAGCGTTGATGCGATTTACTATTCTCTTTTAGAAAAAGAGTATTTCCTTCAAAAATGCAACACAAATCAGTGATTTCATGAATCTTTTGACGGGCAAAAGCCATTCGATCTTTAATTTCGGGATGAATATCAGTTTCCAAATTCAAATCAAAAGGAACGTGTATAAGAGAACAACTCGGGGCAATCATCAACCGTTCTTTTCCTAAAGCATTGGCAGCTTTCTTAAGATGTTCTAAGGAAACAGAATATTTGTTTTTCCAAATGTTTCTTCCGTCAATAACTCCTAACGAAAGCATTCGCTCTTTAGGGAAAGAGTAAAGAATTCCGTCTAGTTGATTCGGACACCTGACCAGATCAATGTGTAGAGCAGATACTGGAAGTTTTAACGCTAGAGAACGATTTTCATATAATCCTTCGAAATATGTAGTTAAAAGAATTTTGATACCGGAAGAATCTTGAGTAAGATGTTCATAAGCTTTTAGGAAAGCATGTTTTTCTTTCTCACTGAGATCCATTACTAAAAATGGTTCATCTAATTGTAACCAATCAGCTCCTTGTTCTTTAAGACGTTTAAATATTTCTATATATACAGGAATAAGCCTCTCTAAAAGATCAATACGATGAAACCCTTCTAGTTTTTCCTTTCCGAGCAAAAGAAAAGAAACTGGACCTATGAGTACTGGTTTAGGTACTTTACCAAGTATTTCTTTAGCTTCATTAAATTCCTCAAAAATCTTGGTACCATGTAAATTAAACGTTTGATTAGGTAAGAACTCAGGCACGATGTAATGATAGTTTGTATCAAACCATTTAGTCATCTCCATCGCGGGAACATCAAAACCGTTTTTTTGATAACCTCGTGCCATAGAGAAATAGAGATCGATAGGGGAAATTAAAGAAATTAAAGGAGAATACCTATCTGGTATAGCGCCCAGCAAAAAAGACATATCTAGAACATGATCATAAAAACTAAAATCATTACAAGGAACACCATCTAACTCTGATTGTAGGATCCAATGTTGTTTACGAAGTTCTTTAGCAGACTTAAACAATTGTTCCTCTCTGATTGTTTCTTCCCAGTATTGTTCTATAGCTTTCTTTAGCTCACGATCCATTCCGATTCTAGGATAACCTAGATTGTGTTTGAGCATAAAATTCTCCAATTTTAGGGGAAATTGATATTAAAAAAATAATACAATTCGGATGAAGAAGTATCCAAAAATAGTATTTATGGGGAGCTCAAGTTTTTCTGTTGTCTCTCTTGAAGAAATTTTGAGAAAAAAATATAATGTCATTGGGGTGGTTACTGCTCCAGATCATCCTTCTGGAAGAAAACAAAAAAAAGAGAAATTTTCGGTAAAAGAATGTGCAATTAAGAATCATCTTGCGCTTTTGCAACCAAAAAATTTGCAAAATACTGATTTTTTAGAAGTTTTACGGTCTTGGAAAGCCGATATAATTGTCGTAGTTTCCTACCGTAAAATTCCAAAGTGTATTTGGGAACTACCTCCTTTAGGTAGTTTTAATCTTCATGCTTCTTTGCTTCCAAATTACCGTGGAGCAGCTCCAATACAGTGGGTTATTATGAATGGAGAAAAAGAAACTGGAGTCAGTACTTTACTATTAAATGATAAAATAGACACAGGAGAATTGCTATTGCAGAGAAAAACTTTTATTGGACCAAAAGAAACTGCCGGAGATCTTTATCAAAGATTAGCTAATATAGGTGCTAATGCAGTGATTGATACTATTCAAGGAATTATTGAAAATAAAATAAAACCTAAACCACAGTCTATAAACGGGACTATAAAAAAGGCGCCTAAGCTATTTCATAGAGATGGAAAAATTAATTGGAAAGATTCCATAGAAACTATTTATAACAAAATTCGTGGTCTTAGTCCTTTTCTTGGAGCTTGGACGCAGTTAATGGATAATTCAGGTCAAAAATGTAAGTTGAAAATCTATTCTGCCAACTGTATACGTGAAAAACATGATATAACAGTAGGAAATATTCTCATCGATAATAAATATATGAAAGTCTCTCTAAAAGAGGGATATATTTCTATTGTAGAAGCACAAATAGAAGGAAAACGACGGATACCTGTAAAAGATATCATAAACGGAATGCAAGGAAAAAATTATACCATAATCTACTAAGATGCTTATTAAATGTATATCCTTAACCGTGGCGTGGTAGCTAAGCTGGTTATAGCGTCGGATTCATAACTCGTAGGTCGTGGGTTCTAGACCTCCCCACGCTACTTTTGTAGAGATTATAAAATATAGTTTCTATGAAATTCATAGTTTCAAGTTCACAACTTTTAACCCAACTTAAAATATTACTTGGACTAATTAGCAGTAGTAATGCTCTACCTATATTAGATAATTTTCTTTTTGAATTACAGGGAGATAAGCTTATTATTACTTCGTCCGATTTAGAGACTACTATAAGTTGTAAAACGCAAGTAAATTCTTACACAGTAGGTAAAATAGCAGTTACAGCAAGGTTTATTACTGATATAATCAAAAATTTTGATGAGCAAACACTTACGTTTTCTACAAGAAGAGATACTCTAGAAATTACTTCAGAACAAGGATCTTATTCTTTACCATTTAAAAATGGGGAAGAATTTCCTAAAGCTCCGATTCTAGAGAGGCAAAATATGTTGCTGTTAAAAACAAATACTTTATTAAAGGTGATCAATAAAACTCTTTTTGCTACTAGTTCCGATGAATTTTTACTAGTAATGACGGGTGTTCTTTTCCAACTGACTCCAGAAGGATCTACTTTTGTCGCTACCGATGCTCATAAACTGGTTAAACATGTGATAAAAGATTTAAAGACCGAAAAAATTACTGAATTCATTCTTCCCAAGAAACCATTGAAGCTGCTTAAAAATATGCTTTCTGAAGAAGGGGAGCTAACTATAGAATATAATGAAACTAATACCCGTTTGATTTTTGACAACAAAATTCTGACATGTCAACTAATTAATGGAAAATATCCAAATTATGAAACAGTAATTCCAAAAGAGAGCAATAAAGTTCTTACTATTAACCGAAAGTTCTTTTTAAGAATTCTGAAAAGAATTTCTATTTTTTCTAATAAAATTTGTTTCCATTTCAATAGAGACCAAACAAAAATAATTGCAGAAGATGTTGATTTTTCAAACAAAGCGCAAGAAATCTTTCCTTTCGATTATAAGGGAGAAGACATTACAATAGGTTTTAATTCAAAATTTATTATAGAAATACTATACCATCTACGTTCTGAGGAGATAATATTTAAAATGTCGGAACCCAACCTCGCCGGTATTTTAATCCCTTTAGAAAATGAAGAAGGAGAAGTTATGATGTTAGTTATGCCTATAATGCTTAACGATTAAAAATATTTGCCATTGCATGAAAATATCTTACAACTGGCTGACGAAATATTTATACTCTGAATTAACGGCTAACCATATTTGTGAAATACTTACTGATATAGGGCTTGAAGTAGAAAATTGTGAAGAATTATATAGTCCACTTTTAACGAAAAAAGATTATCTACTTGAAGTAAATATTACACCTAATCGTTCATATGCTCTTAGTCATTTTGGTATAGCAAAAGATATTTATGCTGCTCTCAAGGTGAGAAAATATAAAGTAGAAATTCATAGACCTGATATAAAGAATTTTAAATCAGAGAAAAGTGTTTTATGTTTCCCAATCTCTATAAAATCTCCTGAACATTGTATACGTTATAGCGGATGTTTTATAAAAGGTGTAAGAATCTCCCCCTCTCCTACTTGGCTACAGAAACGGTTACAATCTATACAATTAAATACTATTAATAATGTCGTAGACGTTACCAACTTTGTTATGAACGAGATAGGGCAACCTATTCACGTTTTTGATTATGATAATATTAAAGGAGAAAAAATATACATAAAAACATTATCTAATAATGGGATACCGTTTCAAACAGTAGATAAGAGAAAATATCTCCTTCATAAGGAAGACCTAATGATTTGTGATACTCATAGACCACTTTTTTTAGCTGGTATTTTAGGAAGTATTCATTCAAGCGTTACTGATAAAACACAAAATATATTCCTTGAAAGCGCCTGTTTTAATACTATGAATATAAGAAAAAGTGTTAAAAGACATGCTGTGAACACTGATGCTTCCTTTCGAGTTGAACGTGGAACAGATCCCGAACAAGTACTTTATGCTCTCAAACGAGCAGCACTACTAATACAAGAAATTGCAGGTGGAAGAATATCTGAACCTATAGATCTTTATCCTAAACCTGTAAAATGTTTTACAATAGAATTGCGTTATGAAACAATCAATAGGATTTTAGGTGAAACGCTTCGGAAGAATGAAGTCAAAAAAATTCTTTACTTATTGGATATAAATATTTTATCAGAAAATAAAAAAATGCTCAGGGTTTCTGTCCCCCCAAAGAGAATAGATGTCCAAAACGAATGTGATATCATAGAAGAAATTTTAAGAATGTATGGATATAATCGGGTAAAAACATCTGGAACCTTTTGTTTTTCTCTAAAGGTCGAAAAAAAAATACCTAATTATGAAACAACGAAAGAAAAAATATCCACATTTTTGAATGCACAAGGCTTTTATGAAGTAATTAATTTATCTATGACGCATTACAAATATAAACAATTCTTCAGGGACGAATCTTTTAAAGCTATTGAACTATTAAATCCGCTTAGCGAAGATTGCTCCCTTTTGAGACAAAGTTTATTGTTCGGACTTTTAGAACGTGTTTCTCATAACATTAATCATAGGAATACTTTTTTAAAACTCTTCGAATGGGGAAAAATTTATGGCAAAAAAAACGAAAAATATATAGAAAATGAACGTTTATCGTTGGTAATAAGTGGAAAAAAAAATAAAAAACATTGGTTACACTCCAATGAATTCTTTTCATTTTTTGCACTAAAAGGTATTGTGGAAGCTTTACTAAAAATCAGTGGGGTTACCCATTTTGAACAAATACTTACAGAAGACAACCTATTAGGTAATAGTCTTTTGTTTACCTATAAACAGTATGATCTAGTTAGACTGGGATGTGTCAAGAAATCTATAATAGAGCATTTTGATATTAAACAAGAAGTATTTTATGCTGAAATATATTGGGAATATTTAATAAAAATATTTAAGGTAAACAGAATTGTTTTTAATAAATTGCCTAAATATCCTGGGGTTCGTAGAGATTTATCTATTTTGATAAATAGAAATATATCTTTTGAAGAACTCTATCAAGAGTCGAAAAAAACCGAAAAAAAACTTCTTAAAGAAGTACATCTATTTGATGTATATGAAGGAGAAAAGCTACCTTTCGGGAAAAAATCTTATGCTTTGAGTTTCTATTTTGAAGACCAAGAACGTACTCTAACTGTTGATCGTATAAATCATGTTATGGATAACATCCGTAACGCTCTTAAAAAATCCTTATATGCAGAGTTTAGATAGAAGTGGGGTTCCCCATTTATCTAAAACAATACAATTTTTAGTCTTTTTATTCATGACATTATCAGCATTTTGGTGTATAAGATTCTTAGTTTCTATAATTCCCTACTGGATCACAATGGGATCAGTTTATGGTATAATAAGGATGAAGTGCAAAGAAAACCAACAAAAAAAATAGTATGGGGTCAACATTCTTGATGTGGATCGTAGGCAAGAGGGTACAAAAGCATCTAAGAGTTCAATGTACTGTTTTTAAGGGGTTTTAAGACGTTTCCATAAAGCCTCTTTGAGTTCTTCTAATCCTTTTTTATTATGAGAAGATATGAATATCGGATGTAAATCTAGAGGAATTTTTTCTTTAATACTTTGATTGTCTAATAAATCAGATTTAGAAATAACCAAAAGATGCTTTTTATTCATAATATTAGGATTATAAGCCGATATCTCTTTCAAAAGAATATCATATTCTTTTACAACATCTCTAGAATTAGCAGGTATCAAAAAGACAAGCACTGCATTACGTTCAATATGACGAAGAAAACGATCCCCTATCCCTCTTCCTTTACTTGCCCCATCTATAATGCCAGGAATATCAGCCAGTATAAAGGATTGTTTATTTTTGTACTGCACAATTCCTAGTTGAGGAACTAGAGTCGTAAAAGCATAATCTGCAATTTTAGGTTTGGCTTCTGTAAGTACGGAAAGTAGTGTAGACTTTCCTGCATTAGGAAATCCGACGATCCCTACATCTGACAATATTTTTAGTTCTAAAAAAATCCATTCTTCTTTTCCTGTAAACCCAGGTTGTGAATATTTCTTTAACGCATTTCTAAAATGCCAATTACCTAGACCACCTCTTCCTCCCTCTAACAGCATTTTTTTTTGCCTTTCCTGAGTGATTTCAAAAATCAGATTTTCTTTTTTATCTTTTACTATTGTTCCAATAGGGACTTGCAATACTAGATCTTGTCCTGACGCTCCTTTCATCCTATTTCCTTTTCCTGGTAGTCCGTTTTCAGCTTTATAATGCCTGTTATATTTAAAATGAAGTAACGTCCATATTTTACAATTCCCCTGCAAGAAAATACTTCCTCCATTTCCTCCATCTCCTCCGTCAAAACCACCTTTATACACAAATTTTTCCCTACGAAAATGTAATGACCCGGAACCTCCATCTCCACTTTTGCAAAAAATTTTTACTTGGTCTATGAAATTACCTGTATACATGAAGAAATTATATGATAGATCTCCAGAAGGATGTTTTAAGTTCGCGCATAAAAAAAGTCAACGTGCTATATGTCCGTAGTGATATGCAGGATGGGTTTAAACTATATATGAATACATGTACCATAGGCATCAGATACAGCTTCCATAATTGCTTCACTAAGAGTAGGATGAGGATGTATAGACTTAAGAATTTCATGACTGGTTGTTTCTAATTTACGAGCGATCACAGCTTCTGTAATTATGTCCGTAACACCTGTACCTATTATATGACATCCTAGCCATTCACCATATTTAGCATCAAAAATAACTTTAATAAAACCTTCATTTTCACCATTAATAGTGGATTTTCCAAGAGCCGAAAAAGGAAATTTACCGACCTTAGTATCATATCCTTTTTCTTTAGTTTCTTTTTCAGTGAGACCTACTGAGGCTATTTCCGGACTGCAATAAATACAACTCGGAATATTTCCATAATCGATAGGTTCTACATCCAGACCTTGGATATGCTCTACACAGGTAAGGCCTTCGGAAGAAGCAACGTGTGCTAATGCAGGGCCGTGTACTACATCACCGATGGCATAATAACCATCAATATTTGTTCGATAAAAATTATCCACTATAATAGATCCCCTACGATCCATTTTAATACCTACTTCTTCTAATCCGAGTAATTCCACATTAGGCGTAACACCTACGGCTGAAAGTACTACATCAGTTTCTATAATTCTTTCTTGTTTAGGACCTTTAATAGAAACTTTTAGGTCTTTACCAGAGGTATCTACTTTAAATACTGATGAAGAAGTAAGAACTTCTATACCACTTTTTTTAAAAGAAAGTTCTAGTTGTTGAGAAATTTCCGAGTCTTCTGTTGGAAGAATATTAGCAAGCTTTTCTATTAAAGTAACTTTCGTTCCCAACGTATTATAAAAATAGGCAAATTCGACTCCAATTGCTCCTGAACCTACAACCATCAGACGTTTAGGAAGCTCAGACAAGACAAGAGCTTGACGATAATCTATAATCTTCTTACCGTCCTGAGGAAGATCGGGAAGATTTATAGAACGTGCTCCAGTAGCAAGGATAATGTACTGGGATGTGTATTCACATTCTTTTTCATTTTCTTTAAATACAATAACTTTTTTCCCAGGATGAATTTTCGCCCTTCCAAAAATCACTTCTATTTTATTTTTCCGCATCAAAAAATTAATCCCTTTTCTCATCTTTTCAGACAGATTTCTGCTACGTTTAATAATACTAAGAAAATCGAAATGAATATTTTCAGCGATCAATCCATAATCTTCTGCATGTTTAAGAGAATGAAATGTATTTGCACTTTTAAGCAAAGATTTAGTGGGTATGCACCCCCAATTTAGACAAATTCCACCAAGATGCTCTTTTTCAATAATGGCTGTTTTCAGACCTAATTGTGCAGCTCGTATCGCCGCTACATAACCACCGGGACCACTACCAATAACGATTAAATCAAAATCCATATAAAAAAGACGTTAGAAAAATTCTAATATATATTTTAAGTAATAAATTTGCCTCTAAACATGAGGAAGTATAATCGTAGTAACGTAAGGCAAAGAATCACACACTGAGTGGAAGAAAAATAATCGGAGCTTAAGCACGAGATAAACATTGATATTACGGATAAAAGATGAAGAAACAACTACGCGGGATAGGTATAGCTCTCGCAACGCCTTTTGACGAAAAAAATAGAGTAGATTTCAAAGGTTTAGAACGACTAACAGAACACGTTTTAAAAGAAGATATAGATTATCTAGTTCTTCTAGGTACTACTGCTGAATCAGCAACATTGAAAAATGAGGAAAAGAACGATATTATACGTTGTATTCATTCTATGAATAAAAAAAAAGTCCCTATTGTCCTCAGTATCGGAGGTAATAATACCGAAAAAGTAATTCAAAAAATTGAACAGACCCAGATTTTTGATTTTGAAGCTATTCTTTCAATAGTACCTTATTATAATAGACCTTCCCAAGAAGGGATTTATCAGCATTTTAAACAAATAGTAGAGAAAACCAAGGCTAAAATTATTTTATATAACGTACCTTCTCGAACAGGATCTAATATTCTTCCAAAAACTGTATTACGGCTTTCGAAAGAATTTGAAAATATTGTAGCTATTAAAGAAGTTTCTGGAAGCCTTATACAATCTTATGAAATCATAAAGGAAAAGCCTACACATTTCAGTGTAATTTCCGGAGACGATATCCTAGCTCTTCCTACTATTTTAGGTGGAGGGGACGGTCTGATATCAGTTCTTGGACAAGGTTTTCCAAATGTCTTTTCTAAAATGGTACATAACGCACTAGAAGGTAATGTGAAAGAGTCGTTTAAACATTATTATCAAATGTTAGATCTGATGAATCTTATTTATAAAGAAGGAAACCCTTCAGGTATTAAATCATTATTACATATATTAAACGTATGTGAATCTTATGTTCGTTTACCTATTGTAAGAGCTTCAGAAATTCTTTCAAGAAAAATAGAGGAGGCTCTCAAGCGTTATATAAAAATATGTAACAAAAAAACTTCCGTATAGTAGATTGAAACGATTTTCTTTACAAAGCGATAGCCAAAAGTAATTAAAAAAATATGAACTATACCGAAATTATCGACCGAAAAGAATTAGAAAAGTGTGGAGAAAATATTTATGTAATTATAAATATACTTGGGAAGCGTTCGAATAAAATTATCAATTATATTAAAATTAAATTACAGAAACAACTTGAATCGTCCTCAAAAAATTTATTAGAGAATATTCTTGAAAAGAAAGAACAGATAGAAATCTATAGAACTTATGAAAATCTTCCGAAACCGACCTCCATGGCTATTCAAGAATTGATAGATGGAAAGTTATTTTTCTATAACCCAAATGAGTATAATTAACCCCTAATGGAGCAGGAACTGCATAAACCTGCGGCTAGAATTTAAAACCCGTATTCGGATATCATGAATAAGTTACTCATCTTAAAGGTGAGACGTAAACTGCGCAAGCTTTAGCTGCTACACTAGCGTATAGCACGAACACTTTCTCTGTGGCAAGTGCACTTCCATCAAATACATACCCAGTAATTCCTTGTTTAGCGATACCTTGTTTAGCGATAAGTGTATGCGGTATCTATAAAATATAAGCTTAGCATTCCAAAAGGAACACGAGATTTTTTACATTTTTGGTTGATCTCCTTCGTTATGATTTAACAGTGCCTTTTGCACGTTATGATTTAACAGTGCCTTTTGCACGTTATGATTTAACAGTGCCTTTTGCACGTTATGTTTTTTCCTTTTAAAATCTATAAACAAGTATGGAGGTTGAATAGTCCTCAAAAAGCTAGAATTTTATAAATGTGATGCCGATGTTATCAGCTCTAGATCAATTTAACTTTACGATGCCTTAACTCAGATTACCAGTTCAATCACAGAGAATATAATTAAACATCTTTAAGTGTTTTTATAAATTCTTTTATGGTTATAAACGAGGAAAGAAGGCTTTAAATTTGAACCTTAGATTAGTTCGTGGTATTACACAGGAATGATATGCTAGGTCGGAGGGGTGCGGAACTTCCTTTGGGTTGAAAAACGTATACATTACGGATACATGCTAGACGTAATATTTAATACATTCCATCATAATTATATATCAACTGTCAACTGTCAACTGTAAACTGTCAACTGTCAACTGTCTAAACAACTTAAGTATGTTAATAAACGTGGATTTTACCATAATAGAAAAAGGAATTACAATCAATTTATCACTATGTAGAAAAAATAGCTAAATACTATCCGACCTTGAGAGGTCAGTGAACGTCAATATTTTAGGGTAGACAATATACCTTAAACACGGCTTCAAAAAGATTCTTTAACTCCAAAATTACTTTTTCCATAGAAAATTTCCGTCCTAATTCTTGAGCAATTGAACTTACTCCTTTTCCTTTTAGCCCACAAGGGCTAATCTGATTAAAATAACTCATATCAGTATTAATGTTTAGCGCCAATCCATGCATACTTACCCAATTACTCATTTTAATACCTATAGCACATATTTTTCGTGCAGAAGACTTTCCTACATCCAACCAAACTCCTGTTTCTCCTAATAATCTGTCACAAGACAATCCGTATAGAGATAATAAACGAATGACAACTTCTTCTAAAGAACGTAAATATTTATGTATATCTATAAAAAAAGATTCTAAATCTAATATAGGATAAACTACCAGTTGTCCAGGACCATGGTAAGTAACATTACCTCCTCTGTCAATTTTGTAAAAACGGGCTCCTAATTGGTTCAGACGCTTTGTAGATAATAAAATGTAATCGTCATATTTAGCTTTTCTACCTATAGTATATACATGCGGATGTTCGGCTAATAAAAGATAACCGACATTTCTTTGATCTTTAAAAGACATTTTTTTTTAATGAGAAGTTGTTGAAACAGATATTTTTGATATTCCCAAGACTTTAAATAATCTATAAGACCTAAATTATTTCCCCAAACAATTTTTTTCATTGTTAATGTTCAAATATACTACTAGTTCTTGAGCAATTTTTCCGTCTTATAAAATAAAACCTACATAAGTGTTATTCGACCCTCTATGCTAAAGAGGAGTTTCTTTTTTCTTTTAGACACGATTTTTTACCTCTTAGTTTAGAAAAGTAATAAATTTTTGATCGTCTGACTTTTCCTTTTTTATTAACTTCTATTTTTTTAATATTAGGTTGGCTTATTATAAATAAACGTTCAACTCCCACGTCTCCACTCATTTTTCTAACAGAAAAAGTGGCTGTATAACCTTCTCCTTTTTTTTTAATGACTACTCCTTTAAAGGATTGTACACGAATTTTTGATCCTTCTTTGATCTCAGAAAAAACAGTAATGGTATCTCCAGGATTAAAATTAGTACTCTCTTTTTTATAAAGAGATTTTTCTTGTACATATTTTATGAGTGTGTGCATGGCATAAAAAAAAACATTTTAAACAAATATACATATATTAAAAAAATTACCATGGTAATTATTGATCGTGGTTATTAATAAATTGTCGTTATTCTTCTTGGTTCTTGGCGTATATTACAGATATAATTCGTAGGCCTCGTAGCTTAATTGGACAGAGCATCTGACTACGGATCAGAAGGTTTGTGGGTTCGACTCCCTCCGAGGTCACACCATAATGAGTTATTTATCAAAACGTTAAGAATAATCTGCACCCCATAATTCTGTTCGCAGATCTAGAAATAAGGGATGATTTCCAATTTATTAATGCTGTATATTTGCCTAAGAACCAATAATCCGATATCGTCGTTTATAATTATTCCGTAGATTTTTAAAATCACAGTATGACGTAAAGTGATGTCGTCTATGTTCCCAGTAACTACTCGTTTGTAGAAATACTACTTTATAGAATTCCTTTTTGTAATTTGACAGAGCCTTCGTAAGGAACTTGACGAACATACTAAGCGTGAGAGTCTACTTCACCTACGCACATGCCCTTATGATTGGTATAAAAATTCCGATTTTTAACGAGTGCTGTATGCATTATGTAGGAGAAACTATAGCAAAAAAATTATCACTATATTTTAAGAGTATAGACAACCTTTTTTCTCCAAAGACTTAAAGAGGACGGGTTGAATGTAAAAAAAATGAACGATGAAATATATTGAAAATAAAATCATAAACATTTTAGAATCGGATTTTGAACATGATACAGAATTTATTCCTTTGATAAATCAGGATGAGGAAGAACCTCTACTTAAAGAGGGTGGAGTTACAGAACAAATTACTATTTTACCAGTACGAAACGTTGTTTTGTTCCCTGGAGTAGTTATTCCTATTACAGCTGGACGCACTCGTTCTATTCAATTACTTCAAGATACTTACCGTGCGGACAAAACAGTAGGAGTACTTACCCAGAAAGATATGAATATAGACCAACCTACTGAAAAAGACTTGTATCCTATTGGGACAGTATCTAAGATTTTAAAACTATTAAAAATGCCCGATGGGAATACTACAGTAATTCTTCAGGGAAAACACCGATTTATCATTAAGCAATTCATTCAAGAAAAACCCTATTTCAAAGCTGAAATTTTCCCATTACAAGAACTACATCCTCTTCTTGAGGATAAAGAATATCTGACTTTAGTAGAATCCATAAAAGAGTTAGCTATAAAAATTATACAAGAAAATACCAACATACCATCTGAAGCAAATTTTGCTATTAGAAACATAGAAAACCCTTCATTTCTTATTAATTTTGTGGCAGCTAATATGGGATTCCCAATCAAAGATAAACAAAATCTTCTAAATGAAAACGATATAAAAAAAAGAGCGGTAAAAACCTATCGTTTTTTGAGCATAGAACATCAGCAAATACGTATTAAAAATGAGATTCAATCTCGAGTTCGTAGCGATATGGACCAACAACAACGGGAATATTTTCTACAACAGCAAATCAAGGCTATCCAAGAGGAATTGGGTGATCTTTCTGATGAAAAAGAAATTGAAGAGATGCGTACTAAGGCTGCTAGAAAAAAATGGCCTAAGGAAGTATCGGAACAATTTGAGAAGGAACTTTACAAGTTCCAAAGGAGTAATTCTCAAATGCCTGAATATACTGTACAACGCAATTATTTAGATCTAATGCTTGATTTACCTTGGAAAAAATATTCTAAAGACCATTTTGATTTATATAGAGTGCAGAAAATTCTTGACAGAGAACATGCTGGACTTGAGAAAGTCAAAGAGAGAATTATTGAACATTTAGCTGTATTAAAGCTACGTGCTGATATGCGTTCTCCTATTCTATGTCTCTATGGTCCTCCAGGGGTTGGAAAAACTTCTCTAGGAAAATCTATTGCTTACGCACTAAAAAGAAAATACGTCCGGATTTCATTAGGAGGTATGTCCGATGAAGCTGAAATTCGCGGACATCGTAGAACTTATATTGGAGCAATGCCAGGACGAATATTACAATCTATAAAAAAATCAAAAACTTCTAATCCTGTTTTTGTTTTAGATGAAATTGATAAAATGTGTTCCGGAGCACATGGAGATCCTTCATCAGCTATGCTTGAAGTCTTAGATCCGGAACAGAATACTTCTTTTTACGATAATTTTTTAGAATTAGGTTATGATCTTTCTAAGGTGTTTTTTATAGCTACTGCCAACTCACTTTCTAGCATAGACTCTCCGCTTTTAGATCGTATGGAAATCATTGAAATAAATGGATATACTATTGAAGAAAAAATAGAAATTTCTTACAAACATATACTGCCAAAACAATTAAAAGCTCATGGGTTAAAAAGAACTGATTTAATACTGGGAAAAAAACAATTTGAAAAAGTTATCGAAAGTTATACAAAAGAATCCGGGGTCAGAGAGTTAGAAAAACAGTTTGCTAAGTTGGCTAGACATGCAGCTAAAAATATTGCGATAGGAAATACATTTTCAAAACGATTGAGTGTAGAGGAGATAGAAAAAATATTAGGAGTACCTAAAGATATAGAACGTTATGAAGGAGAGAGTATACCAATTGGTGTTGTTACTGGATTAGCTTGGACTAGTACAGGTGGTGATATTCTTTATATTGAATCTATTCTTTCACAAGGAAAAGGTCTATTAAGTATTACTGGAAACCTGGGAGAAATTATGAAAGAGTCTGCTACTATTGCGTTACAATACATAAAAGCTCACTATCAGGAGTTTAATATAGATCCCAATCTGTTTTCAAAAACAAATATACATATACACGTTCCTGAAGGTGCTGTTCCGAAAGATGGACCATCGGCTGGTATTACTATGCTTGCATCCTTGATATCAAGTTATACAGGTAGAAAAGTCAAACCTTATTTAGCAATGACAGGTGAAATTACTTTACGAGGAAGAGTATTGCCTGTGGGAGGCATTAAAGAAAAAATATTGGCAGCGAAACGTTCATGCATTAAGGAGATCATTCTTTCTCATAAAAATAGAAAAGATATTGCTGATATTAAGAAAGAATATCTGGAGGGCTTGACGTTTTTTTACGTGAAAGAGATGAAGGAAGTAATCGATATTGCTTTAATGAAAAATTAGTATACATGAATTTATCATCTACTCTAGATGTAGAACTATTACGAACTTTAGCAGAAAAGTATGGGACACCCTTATACGTATACGATGCTGAGAAAATTATGAATCAGGATGAAAAAATAAAGCAAGCCTTTTCTTGTATAGATAAACTTGGAATACACTATGCTTGCAAAGCAAACACGAATCTAAATATTTTAAAATTATTAAAAAAAAAAGGAATAGGATTAGATACTGTTTCTATTCAAGAGGTAGAGATTGGAATATTGGCAGGATTTACCCCAAAAAAAATTATATATACTCCTAATGGAGTCTCTATGGAGGAGATAATAAAAGCGAAAGAATTTGGGGTACGTATTCACATAGATAATCTTTCTCTATTGGAGCAATTTGGACAAGAATTCTCTTTAGATTATCCTATCGGGATTCGGATTAATCCACATATTGTGGGTGGAGGTAATGAAAAAATTTCTGTTGGACATATCGATTCTAAATTTGGGATTTCTTACTATCAATTTCCCCATATCAAACGGATTGTAGAAAATACTAAGTTAAAAGTAGAAGGACTTCATATGCATACAGGCTCTGATATATTGGATGTAGAAATTTTTTTAAGAGGTGCTGATATTTTATTCGATGCAGCTATAAAATTCAAAGATCTAGAATATATAGATTTTGGCAGCGGTTTTAAAGTATCTTATAACCCGGTAGATGTCCCAACATATATTCAAAAGTTAGGACCTTTATTAGGTAAAAAAGTTAATAAATTTTATAACGAATATGGGAAAACACTTTGTTTAGTGTTTGAACCTGGAAAATTTCTCCTGAGTGAATCAGGTTATTTTCTTGTCAAAGTAAATACTATTAAACAAACTATTTCATCAGTTTTTGCTTGTGTAAATTCAGGTTTTAATCACTTTATTCGACCAATGTTTTACAATGCTTATCATAACATCGAAAATATTTCTAATCCGTCAGGACGTGTTCGTTTATATACAGTGGTAGGATATATATGTGAATCGGATACTTTTGGTTTAAATCAGAAAATAAGTGAAATTCATGAGGGAGATATTCTATGTTTGAGGAACGCCGGGGCTTATTGTTTTTGTATGTCCTCAAATTATAATTCTAGATATCGTCCGGCCGAAGTGATGATTTATAAAAAACAGGATTATCTAATCAGACAAAGAGAAACTATTCAAGATATATTAAGAAATATAGTGGAAATAACTCTATAAGAGAGAGTTGGAGAGGTGGCAGAGTGGTCTATTGCGGTGGTCTTGAAAACCATTGAGAGTAACATCTCCGCGGGTTCGAATCCCTCCTTCTCCGCCATATTTTAGGACATTTAGCTCAGTTGGTTAAGAGCGATACCTTGACAGGGTATAGGTCATCGGTTCAATTCCGATAATGTCCACGGGTGAAATTTTTTACTGAACGGATTTAAAATGAGTGGGCTGTACTGGATTCGAACCAGCGACCTTCTACTCGTAAGGTAGACGCTCTAACCCAGCTAAGCTAACCGCCCTTTTACAAATATAACATATTTTTCTATTCAGTTAATCCAGCGTGCATCGTTCTATTCAGTTAATCCAGCGTGCATCGTTCTATTCAGTTAATCCAGCGTGCATCGTTCTATTCAGTTAATCCAGCGTGCATCGTTCTATTCAGTTAATCCAGCGTGCATCGTTTTATTCTAGCTCCTAAAGTCCCAAGTCCCAATCCCCGCATAACTGTTGCACGATGCGGATAACATAGTGCTACCAATCCACAAATGGCCAAGGAGCATCGTAAATGGTGCCATCGACTGAAAACTTTTGGAACAGTAACTGAAGCGATGCTCCTTTGGAACAGTAACTGAAGCGATGCTCCTTTGGAACAGTAACTGAAGCGATGCTCCTTTGGAACAGTAACTGAAGCGATGCTCCTAAAAAATTTTGCAGTGGTTAGTAAAGTAGCACATCAAATATTATCAAACAGGGGAGAATTTAGTACAATGTAATGCATATTACGCACATAGGTTTCGTGTCTCTCTATCTTTAATTTTTACGGCATGCTTATACCGGATTATGGCCGGTGAAAAATTTTATTTATGTTGGACATATCTTGTTAAACGTTCTTGTCCTATTTCTTCTATAAAACGACTAGGGACTCCATAAACGAGTTTTCCCCAACGATAACGAGTTGTCGCGTAACTTAAAATCACCTGTTTCTGAGCTCGGGTTAGAGCTACATAAAACAGACGTCTTTCTTCTTCAAGATTAGCGTAATTTTTGACGCTAAGCATAGATGGAAAAAGATTTTCTTCCATACCCACTATAAAAATGATAGGAAATTCTAATCCTTTTGAGAGATGAACAGTCATAAGAGAAACCCTATCATCATCAGTTTTTTCTATATCGCTAGCTAAGGCAATATTTTTTAAAAAAACAGAGAGTGAGGTATAGGCCTGTATACTGTTTATAAATTCTTGTACATTTTCATAGCGGGAAAGACCTTCAGTAGGATTGTCTTTACATAAATCACTAAGTAAATCAGAAGTTTTAACCACTTCTTTAGCAGTAGCATACGCTCCTTCAGCTAATTTTATAGAACAATGTTTGATAATTACAAAAAACTCTTTAAGTTTGGCGGTTATTCTTTTATGAAGACACATCTCTTTAGCATAAAAAGAGATATTATTTAATACTTCATACAGTGTTTTTCCATGTTTATCTGCAGTTACAAGAAGTTTATTAATAGTAGATGGTCCTATTCCACGATGCGGATAGTTGATAATCCTAAGAAGAGCTTCCTCATCGTTTGGATTTACCAAAATCCGGAGATAAGCAAGTAAATCTTTAATTTCTTTTCTTTGATAAAAAGAAATACCTCCATAGATTTTATAAGGAATCTTCTTTTTGTTAAGAGACTCTTCCAGGGCTCTTGACTGAGCATTGGTACGGTAAAGAATAGCGAAATCCTTGTTCTGCAATTTATATTGCAATTTTATTTCAAAAAGGGTATTTGCTACAAAATCACCTTCCTCTTTATCAGAAATAGCACCATAAAATTTAATTTTTTCTCCTTTTTCGTTATTAGTCCAATTTTTTTTATACATCTGTTCCTTGTTACAAGCAATGACATTATTAGCTGCCTGTACAATATGTACAGTAGATCTATAATTCTGTTCTAATCGAAAAATTTTAGCATAGGGATAATCCAACTGGAAATTTTGTATATTTTTAATATTTGCTCCACGAAAAGCATAAATGCTTTGTGCATCATCCCCTACTACAAATAGGTTTTTATAACGAGAGGCTAAAGCTCTGATGATAAGATATTGAGAGTAATTTGTGTCTTGATACTCATCTACAAGAATATATTTGAACCGTTCTTGGTACTTGGATAACACCTCTGGAAAACGGGTGAAGAGTTCATTGGTACGTAATAGAATATCATCAAAATCCATAGCACCGTATTTAAAACAACGATCTATATAGGCTTGGTAAATATATCCTAAACGGGTAGCGTTTTGTGAATGACGTGTAAAATTATCAAAGTAATTCTGTACGGTAATCAAATTGTTTTTTAGACGAGAAATTCTAGAAAGAACTGTTTTAGGTTTAGAAAAACATTTTTCTAAATGTAGCTCTTCAATGATTTTTTTAATGACGTGTTCAGCGTCTTTCTGATCATAAATAGTATAATCTGAAGGATATCCTAACCTATAAATTTCTGTATGGAGTATTCTAGCAAATACTGAATGAAAAGTCCCAATACACAGATTTTTAATGTTGATATTTCCTGTTAAATGAGCAATCCGTTGCTTCATTTCTCTAGCAGATTTATTGGTAAAAGTAAGTGCTAGTATATGCAACGGATCAATACCTTGATTCATCAAATGAGCAATTCTATAAGTAAGTACACGAGTTTTTCCTGAACCCGCTCCAGCAATCACTATGATAGGTCCTGTTACAGTAGTAACAATTTTTAATTGAATAGAATTCAGATCGGCTATATAATTAAATTTCATCTAAACATTTTAGGTACACGTAAACGAAGGTATTATTGTGCTATGCGTTCGGATGCTGAATTTAACGCTCTGCATTTTATATTCCATCGATGTGGTATTCCATCGATGTGGTATGAGGAGGACGAACAACAGCTAGACCTCATTCAGTTTTCTTTTCGAGGTCTCAGTCGTCGGATAGTATCCCCTACTTCCCAAAGTTCACTTTTTCTCAATTCCTCAAGTTCTTCTTGAAGTTGTTCTTTATAATTATTTTGTAGATTGGATGTTATAGTGCGCTCAGCCTCATTTCCTGAGGCTACTTCGTGGTAAAGTTCTTGAAAAACAGGCATAACAGCATCTTTAAATCTTTTCCACCAGTCTAAAGCTCCTCTTTGAGCAGTAGTAGAACAATTAGAATACATCCATTCCATACCATTTTCTCCAATAAGTGGCATCAAACTTTCGGTAAATTCTTCAACCGTTTCGTTAAAGGACTCTGAAGGAGAATGACCATGGTCACGTAATATTTGATATTGAGCAGAAAAAATCCCCTGTATCGCTCCCATCAAAGTACCCCTTTCTCCGACCAGATCTGAAAACACCTCATTTCTAAAATTAGTTTCAAACATATAACCAGAACCTATAGCGATTCCTATCGCAAAAGTCTTTTCCTTAGCACGACCGCTATAGTCTTGATAAATAGCATAGCTAGAATTAATTCCTGTACCTTTTAGAAATAACCTTCTGACACTAGTCCCCGATCCTTTTGGGGCAACTAGAAAAACATCAATGTCTTTAGGAGGATAAATACCTGTTTTATTTTGAAAAGTAATACCAAATCCATGAGAAAAATATAGAGATTTACCAGTAGTAAGATACTTATTAAGTAAAGGCCATACCGAAATTTGTCCTGCGTCAGACAACAAATTCATAATAATTGTACCACGACTAACGGCTTCTTCTATCTCAAATAGATTCTTTCCTTCTATCCAACCGTCTTTCAAAGCTTTTTCCCAGGAAACAGAATTTTTCCTCTGTCCTATAATTACAGTCAAACCATTATCCCTAAGATTTAAAGCCTGTCCAGGACCTTGTATACCATATCCTATTACAGATAGGATTTCATCTTTCAATATTTTTTTTGCCCTTTCTAAAGAAAATTCATTTCTCATCAGAACATTTTCTTCCATGGGGCCAAATTTAATTTTCACCTTTATTAAGTTTATATTTATATTTATTTTTAATAATAAAGTATTGAAATAATTCCGAGGTGTTTTTCTATTTGTTTTGCTATTTTATCAATAGACACTTCAGTACATTTTACCTCTAAGGTATAACGCATTATATATTGTTTTTTTGCATCATAAATATTTAGATAAATCATCCTAAAATTACTCCGATTCAATAAAATAATAACACGGTTAATCAACCTTTCAATATTACTGGCTAGAATTGAAATTTTAATACAAACGGATTTCATCTACGGATGCTCCAATCGTTATCATGGGGAAAACATTATATTCTCTTTCTACGATTATTTCCAGTAGATAGGCTGTATTACATTCAAACATTTCTTTTACAGCTTCTGGGATTTTTTTTCTTTTTTCTATTTTCTTCCCACTAATATTATAAGCTTGAGCTAAACGTATAAAATCAGGATTGAGTAATGCGCTGAAAGCATAACGTCTTTTAAAAAAAAGCTCTTGCCATTGTCTCACCATACCTAGAAATCCGTTATTGAGTAACACAATTTTTATTGGAAGATTATTTTTAAGAAGAATTCCTAATTCTTGAAAGGTCATTTGAAAACCTCCATCTCCTATTACGCATATAATTTGACGATATATCGCTCCTAATTGCGATCCTATAGCTGCTGGCAAAGAAAAACCCATTGTCCCTAATCCTCCTGAGGTAATTTGGCTTTTACTATAGGAAAAATAAAAATATCGTGAAGCTATCATCTGATGTTGTCCGACATCGGTTACCATGACAGCATTTTGATTTTTATATTGATTAATCCACTGTATTATTTCTCCCATAGTCAAGCTTTCTTTTTTGGGATACAAATCTTTTTGGACAATTTTTTCCTCTTGCTTTTGTATAGTTATGAAATACGATATCCATTCTTTACGAATATTTTCCTGAACTCTTTCAGTCAATAAAGGTAAAGTCTTTTTGCAATCTCCTAATACAGGTACAACACATGGAATGTTTTTTCCAATTTCACAAGCTTCTATTTCCAAATGAATTATTTTAGCTTGTATAGCATATATGTTTATATTTCCAGTGACTCTATCGTCGAAACGCATTCCTATTGCGATAAGAATATCACATTGATTAGTTAATACATTGGGGGCATAATGACCATGCATACCAATCATTCCGACAAAAAGAGGATGATTATTATCTATTATACCCAGTCCCAAAAGAGTACTTGCAATAGGTATATTTGCTTTTTCTGAGAGAGCTTTTAACTCTTCTTCTGCTTCAGCTAGAATTACTCCCTGTCCGACTAAAATCAATGGTCTTTTTGCTGCATTAATTAAAATGGCAGCTTCTTCTATTTTATTGACCTCCACCTTAGGTAAGGAACGAAAATACGATACTTGATGAAAAAGGATTTCTTCAAAAATAGCTTCTTGAAGCTGAGCGTCTTTCGTGATATCTATCAGGACTGGACCAGGACGTCCACTACGAGCGATGTCAAATGATTTCCGTATTGTTTTACAAATATCCTGTGCTTTAGTAATTTGCACATTCCACTTAGTTACAGGGAATGAAAGATCTAAAATATTGGTTTCCTGAAAAGCGTCTGTACCCAAAAGATTATATGACACTTGTCCAGTAATACAAATTATTGGAGTGCTATCTATAAGTGCATCAGCTAAACCGGTAATTAGATTAGTAGCTCCTGGACCTGAGGTAGATATACATACTCCAACCTTTCCACTAACCCTAGCATATCCCTGAGCAGCATGTATAGCTCCTTGTTCATGACGCGTCAGTATATGACATATATTATCTGCATGTCGATCTAAAGAATCATAAACAGGCATAATAGCCCCTCCGGGATAACCAAAGAGATACTCTACACGTTCTATTAAAAGATTTTTGACTAAAATATCACATCCTTTATCTTTTTTTAGATTCATGTTTCTATGAATTGGTCTGTAACGCACCCTTCGGAAGCGTAAGAAACTGTTTTTGAATATTTATAGAGATATCCCATATTTACTTTAAAAGTCGGAGCTCTCCATTTTTTTCTCCGTATATACCATTCATTTTCATTTATTTCAAGGTTAATAGTATTATTAACTGCATTTATAGTAACAATATCTCCATCATTTATTAATGCGATAGGACCACCTTCTTGTGCTTCAGGAGTGATATGACCTACAACAAAACCGTGTGATCCTCCAGAAAATCTACCATCAGTGATAAGAGCTACTTCTTTTCCCAAACCTGCTCCAGTTATATAAGCCGTAGGTTTTAGCATTTCAGGCATCCCTGGTCCTCCTTTAGGACCTACATATCGAATAACTATGACTTCTCCTTTATTTATTTTACAAAGTAAAATAGAACGATTGAAAGCATCCTCTGAATTAAACACTCTAGCACGTCCTGAAAATTTCATTTTTTCTTGTCCAGTAATCTTTGCCACAGATCCTCCTGGAGCAATATTTCCATAAAGAATGCGAAAATGTCCTTCTTTTTTAATGGGATGATTTATAGAATAAATAACTTTCTGATCAAAAGACAGCGAGGGGACATCTTTTAAATTTTCTTTTAAAGTGTCTCCAGTAACTGTAAGACAGTCTCCTTCAAGGAGACCATTTTCCAACAAATATTTCATAATCACTGGAATTCCACCTATAGCATGTATATCTTCCATTAAAAATTTCCCACTAGGTTTTAGATTTCCAATGAGAGGAACACTATCGTTAATTTGTTGAAAATCTGTAAGTGTAAGGTCAATTTCTGCTGTTTTAGCAATTGCTAATAAATGCAGTATTAGATTAGTGGACCCTCCGATAGCAGTAGTTAGACTTATCGCATTTTTTAAAGAGTTTTTAGTAATAATCTTTTTAGGTTTAATATCTTTCTGCAAAAGTTTTTGAATCACTCCCCCCATCTTAAAACACTCCCATTCTTTATCTGCACCAATAGCAGGTGTAGAAGAAGAATAAGGTAAGGTCATTCCCATTGCTTCAAGAGCAGCTGCCATAGTATTAGCTGTATACATCCCACCGCAAGCACCAGCACCAGGACAAGAATTTTTTATAATCTTTTTATATTCTTCTTCGGATATTTTTTTAGTTTTCCTTTTACCTAAAGCTTCAAAAGATGATACTACGTCTAGTTTTTCACCTTTATAATAACCTGAAGCAATACTACCACCATATACGATAACTGAAGGACGATTAATTCTAATGAGAGCAATTAGAACACCAGGCATATTTTTATCGCAACCAGGTATGGCTATTATACCATCATAATGCTGAGAGTTTGCTACTGTTTCTATACTATCAGCAATAATTTCTCGAGAAGGTAAAGAATATCTCATCCCTGGAGTTCCCATAGATATACCATCACTTACGCCTATAGTGTTAAATCGTAAACCGACTAACTCTTTTTCGTGAACAGATTTTTTTATACTCCTTCCTAAACGATTCAAATGCATATTGCAAGGATTTCCCTCGTACCAGTTGCTTACAATCCCTACCTGCGCTTTTTTAAAATATTCTTCTGGAAGTCCTGTAGCATACAGCATAGCCTTAGCTGCTGGAAGATTTGTATTTTGCGTGAGTTGTGCACTCAAATAGTTAATCTTTTTATTCATGATTTACAAAGTAGATTATGGATTCCCTATCCAGAGATAACTCCATCTGGTGGATAATATCACAAACGTATTCAGCAGAAAGTAGGCTCGATATAAATATGATTTTATATATTTATTTAGGAATGAGTACCATTATTAAGTAGACTAAAAAAAATCGCCTATGTCTTTATCAGAACAAGAAATTATACGTCGAAATAAATTGAAAAAAATAAGTGAATTAGGTATAGAAAACTATCCAGCAGCTACTTATAATACAAGTGCTTCTATAAAAGAACTTATAGAAAAGTATGAAAAAAATAAACCAGCTAGTTTAGCCGGACGTATTATGCGTATGCGGATCATGGGAAAATCGTCTTTCGTTGAATTAAAAGACTATAGCGGAATAATACAACTTTATGTAAAGCGTTCCGAGATTTCGGAGAATAAAGAAAAAACTTTTTATCAGATTTTTTTTAAAAAATTGTTAGATGTAGGAGATATTATTGGGGTAAAAGGATTCATGTTTAAGACTAGAACTGGAGAGATTACTCTTCATGTAAAAGAACTTGTATTGCTCAGTAAGTCGCTACGACCCCTTCCTCATGTAAAAACCGATCATAATGGGAATATCTATGATGCCTTTTCTACCCAGGAACAACGATACCGCATGCGGTACATAGATCTTATTGTAAATGACAAAATAAAAAAAATTTTTCTACAACGAACTCGTATCATACAATATATCCGAAACTTTCTCAATGAATATGGTTATTTAGAAGTGGAAACTCCTATACTTCAGCCAATTGCCGGAGGAGCCCATGCCTTACCGTTTGTTACTTATCACAATACTCTAAATATTCCTTTATATCTACGGATTTCTAATGAACTTTATCTCAAAAGACTCATTGTAGGTGGATTTAATGGAGTATATGAATTTTCTAGAGATTTTCGCAACGAGGGGATGGACAGAACTCATAATCCTGAATTCGTTATTTTAGAGTTATACGTTGCCTATAAAGATTATTACTGGATGATGAATTTCACTGAAATTCTTCTGGAAAAACTTTGTTTCAACATTCATGGAAGTACAGAAATTAACATAGAAGGCCAGACAATCTCTTTTAAAAAATCCTTTCCTAGGATACCAATTTATGAAGCTATTCAAATTCATACAGGATTTGACATTAGTCATCTGAATGAGAAAGAATTACAAATGGTTTGTAAAAAATTGGAGATAGAAGTTGACAAAACGATGGGAAAAGGTAAACTTATTGATGAAATTTTTAGTAAAAAATGTGAAAAACACTACATACAACCTACCTTTATTACAGATTATCCTGTAGAGATGAGTCCCTTGACTAAAAAACATCGGGAGAAAAAAGGACTCACTGAACGGTATGAACTATTTATAAATAAAAAAGAGATAGCTAATGCTTATTCAGAACTAAATGACCCTATCGATCAATTAGAACGTTTTAAAGAACAAATCGACGAAAAAGGAAATGATGAATCTATGCGTATAGATTATGATTTTATTCGATCCCTTGAATTTGGCATGCCACCGACTTCGGGTATTGGTATAGGTATAGATCGATTGGTCATGTTACTTACTAAACAAAATTCAATACAAGAAGTTTTGTTATTTCCACAAATGCGGACGGATAAAAATCATTCATGAAACTGTAAGTAACCTATATTCGGCTTCGTTGGCTTTTTCAAAATGAAAAGAATTTACTACAGACTTCATAAAGTGATGAATATTTTCATTACATAAATTTACTCCGTGGGTTGGGACTTCTCTTTTACAGGGTTGAAAATTTCCATTCTGTATCTCACACCCTACTTTTTTATAAGCATCTCGGAAAGACATTCCTTCCTGCACATATTTATTTACCGATTCTACGCTAAAAAGATAATGATATTTACTATAATTTAGTATATTGTTATTAATAATCATCTGTTCAAACAGATATTTATAGATATGAAGACAACTTTTAAAATCATCGAATATTGGTAGTAATATTTCTTTTATTCTTTGAAAATCACGGTGATATCCAGAAGGGAAATTCGCTATAATCAGAGCTATTTCGTTAGGCAACGAATTTATTTTATTACATAGAGAACGAATAAGTTCAAAAACATCTATATTTTTCTTATGCGGCATGATGCTGGACCCGGTAGTAATATGATCAGGAAAGGTAATAAAGCCAAAATTTGGGCTAGTGTATAAGCAAATATCCTGTGATAGTTTGGCCAAAGTATACGAAATAGATGCTAGGGCATCTGCCACTACACGTTCACTTTTTCCACGTCCCATTTGGGCATATATTACGTTATAATTAAAATTTTCAAATCCTAATATATGTGTAGTAAATTCTCTATCTAGGGGAAAGGAAGATCCATAGCCAGCTGCTGAACCTAAGGGATTTTTATTCGTTATGCGATAGGCAGCTTGTAGCAATAGTAAATCGTCTGTAAAACTTTCAGCATACGAAGAAAACCAAAGTCCGAAAGAAGAAGGCATAGCTATATGATCATGTGTATATCCTGGCATCAATATATCCTTGTAATTCTCACTAAGAGTGATAAGTGTCTTAAAGAGACTATATACATTTTCAACCAAATATTGAATTTTTTGTCTGATGAAGAGTTTTATATCTAACAATATTTGATCATTACGTGATCGTCCGCTATGTATTTTTTTCCCAATTTCTCCAAGTCGGAGTGTTAAAATAATCTCTACTTGAGAATGTACATCTTCCACATAGTCTGAAATAGAAAAATTTCCCTCTACAATTTCTAAATAAATTTTTTTTAGCTCTTGCATCAAAACTTTAAATTCATTTACTTTTAATAGTTCTATGCTAGAAAGCATAGATATATGTGCCATTGTACTTATAATATCATAAGGAGCTAGTAACAAATCCAATTTTCTCTCTTTACCAAAAGTGAATTTTTCAATTTCTTTACTGAGGTTATTTTTTTTCTTCCAAAGCTTCACCATCATGATAATTAATATTTAGGAGTGCAAGAATTTTTTTTTCTCTAGTAGTTCATCTTTACTTTCTATAGATTCTTCATCCAGAACGCAACAATCCACTGGACATACAGAAGCACATCTGGGCTCATCGTAAAAACCTACACATTCAGTACATTTATCTGCAACAATAAAATAAATATCATTTTTTTTAGGTGCTTGAGGTTTACATGCTTCTGTGGTAACACCCGATTTAAGTGGAATTACACCTTTCAAATTTGTACCATCTGAAAAACGCCACTTAAACGATCCTTCGTAAATAGCATTATTGGGGCATTCAGGTTCGCATGCTCCACAGTTAATGCATTCCTCAGTAATTTTGATAGCCATATGATTTTATATTTGTTAGAGCTTCGCTTAGAGAATAATAGCTAATCTAATGAAGATTTTTCTGTAATAAATCTTACTTTAATTGAAAAAGAGTTATAAATTAACAAAAATTAAAAAAGATAAAAGATGCTAATGATTAAGATAAAAGATGGAGAGTCTATTGAAAAAGCAATTAAGCGTTATAAACGAAAATGCGAGAAAATACGTCTGATGAAAGAATTTAGAAAAATACAATTTTATATTAAACCTTCAATAAAAAAAAGAGAGGCATTTTTAAAAGCCTATTATAAACAATACTTAATTTCTAAAAAGGAGAATATTTGATAAAAAACGTAGATCATGAATGTCCTCTCTAAAGGTATTACCTAGGAGCATTTATAATGAATATTTATTTTTCAATGAGTTTTTACGTTTAATAATAAATATTTAAAACAAGTATTTCTTCTATAAAATCTATTTTTTTTTCTGCTTTATTATTTGGAATAATGCATTTAAATCCATGGCAAATTATAATAGCGTTTTTATTTGGAATAATTTATATCGGTACACGTTCTATATTTTTGCATCTGAAATGTCTTATTTATTTTTCAAACCAAATCGTCATGGAAATATGATAATTGTTTAAAACAAAGTGCGATTATTTTTTAAAAATTAAAATTATTGCGTTATTTTATTGAACTATCTTTTAATGGAACTAAATATCATGGTTGGCAGATACAGAAAACCGGAATATCCGTCGAGGAAGTGTTAGAAAATTGTCTATCCTCTCTATTAAAGATGCCAGTTAATATTATTGGAGCTGGAAGGACAGATAGCGGGGTCCACGCCAAACAATTTTTTGCTCACTTTGATTATCCATATTTTCTGACCCCAAGGTTTATACAGAAACTTAATTCATTCTTACCTAAAGACATTAAAGTATACAATATTTACTTGATGCAACCGAAAGCACATGCACGTTTCAGTGCTCTATGCCGTACTTATGAATATTTTATTTCTTTAGGGAAAAGTCCTTTCTTTAAAGAATTTAGTTGGCAATGGTTATCTAATCCACCTGACATTGCAAAAATGAACCAAGCAGCTATGATCTTAAAAAGATACGAAGATTTTAGTACTTTCTGTAAGTCTCATTCTAATAATAAAACAAGTTTTTGTAAAATAGAATATTCTTATTGGAAATACAAGAAGGGGTTATTGTGTTTCCAAATAACGTCTAATAGATTTTTAAGAAACATGGTTAGATCTATTGTTGGAACTCTTATTAGAGTCGGCATAGGGAAAATTGATTCAAAAGATTTTTGCCAAATTGTTGAATCTAAAAATAGTAAAATGGCAGGATGTTCAGTACCAGCAAAAGGATTATTCTTAAAATCTGTATCTTATCCAAGCGATATTTTTTGTATTACTCCCTGTCTTTTGATGAGACGAGAAATTGGTCGTATTCTTTAAGACCTGTTCCTGCAGGTACTTTGTGTCCGACAATAACATTTTCTTTTAATCCAAGTAAGTAATCAGATTTTCCACTAATTGCAGCCTCATTCAATACTTTAGTTGTCTCTTGGAAAGAGGCTGCAGATATGAATGACTTTGTTTGCAAAGATGCACGTGTAATGCCCTGAAGTACAGGTTTAGCTATAGCAGGAATCGCATTGCGAGCACGCATAATCCTCTTACCATTTTGTCTTAGAATATAATTTTCATTATTCCATTCGGTTAAATTTATTATTTGTCCAGGTTTAAACTGCTCAGAATTACCAGGATCTTCTACTACTTTAAGACTTGAAATTCTGTCGTTTTCTTCAAAAAAATCAGTTTTATATTCTATACTATCTTTTATAAACCGTGTATCTCCAGAATCTATAATTTTTACCTTTCGCATCATTTGACCAACGATAATTTCAAAATGCTTATCATTTATTTTTACTCCCTGTAATCGGTAGATCTCTTGTATTTCATTTACTAAATATTTTTGAACTTCTTTAGCTCCCTTAATATGAAGTAGATTTGAAGGTGTAATCGCACCTTCTGAAAGTGCTGTCCCTGCTTTAACATAATCATTTTCTTGAACTAGAATTTGATTGGATAACTTAACAAAATATTTTTTTGTGTCTCCGCTTTTCGATGCAATAATAATCTCACGATGACCTCTTTTAATATTTCCAAAACTCACCACTCCATCAATTTCCGATATCACTCCTGGATTAGAAGGATTACGTGCTTCACACAATTCAGTTACACGTGGCAATCCTCCAGTAATATCTGTTGTTTTTCCATATTTTCTAGGAATCTTTACAAGAATTTGTCCTGCTGTAATTACTTCCCCATCTTCTACAATTAAGTGAGCACCAACAGGAAGATTGTAAATTTTTAAGTAGTTTCCTTCCTTATCAAGGATACTTAAAGAGGGAATTATGTTTTGATCTCTAGATTCAGAAATGACTTTTAACCCGGCTTGTTCATCTATGGTAAAGGTTATTCCCTGTTCTATATATTCATAGACTATGGTTCCGGAATACTCAGAAATAATAACAGCATTATAAGGATCCCATCGACAAATTTCCGTTCCTTTTTTTATAGTAACTCCATGATGGACAAATAAAGTTGCTCCGTAAGGAATATTATTCTGCATTAATATGGAATCATCTCTTCCTAAGAGTCTCATCTCTGTAGAACGTGAAACCACTAATTCTAGACCTTTTTCATCTTGGACTGTCCTAATATCTTCAAATTCTATAATTCCATCAAAACTAGCACGGATTTGGGAAGATTCAGAAATATTTACAGCCGTTCCACCTACATGAAACGTCCTAAGTGTCAATTGTGTACCCGGCTCTCCTATCGATTGAGCAGCAATAACACCTACTGCTTCTCCTTTATTAACCAATTGTCCTGTTGACAGGTTTATACCATAGCATTTAGCACAAATACCTCTTTTAGATTCACAGGTCAGTGGGGATCGAACTTCTACCGTTTCTATTCCCAATTCTTCTATAAGAAGAGCTTTATCTGCATCAAACATTTCATCATAAGCGACTATAATTTCATCCTTACTAGGATGATAGATATCATAAAGAGCAATTCTTCCCAAAAGACGTTCAGAGAAATTTTCTATCATTTCTTCATTCTTTTTAAGAGCACTTATTTCAATTCCTATAATCGTCCCACAATCTTCTTCCGTAACGATAATATCTTGAGCTACGTCTACAAGACGTCGTGTGAGATAACCTGCATCAGCTGTTTTTATAGCTGTATCTGCTAACCCTTTTCTAGCACCGTGCGTAGAAATAAAATACTCTAGGATAGAAATACCTTCACGGAAATTGGATAAAATTGGATTTTCAATAATTCCTCCGCTAGTACGTTGTGGTTTTGCCATCAAGCCACGCATTCCTGAAAGTTGTCGAATCTGTTCTTTCGATCCCCTAGCTCCTGAATCAAGCATCATATATACTGAATTAAACCCTTGATGGTCTTCATACATTTGTTTCATTACTTTTTCAGTTAATAGGGCATTGGTACTTGTCCAGATATCAATAACTTGATTATAACGTTCATTATTAGTAATCAAACCCAGATTATAGTTAATTTTAACTGCATCTATTTGCTCAATAGCACTATTAATCAGAGTTTGTTTATTATTAGGAATAATAATATCACCTAAACTAAAGGAAAGCCCACCTTTAAAGGAATTATAAAAACCTAGTTCCTTAACATCGTCTAGAAATTTTACTGTGGTAGGAACATTAGTAAGCATCAATATTTTACCAATTATATCACGTAAAGACCTCTTAGTTAGTAACTCATTAATATATCCTACTTTTTTAGGAACCACTTGATTAAATAGTACTCTCCCTACAGTCGTTTCCACAATTCTATCTACAAGTTTATTCTTTTCGAGAATAGGGACTTTTACTTTTATCCCTGCATGGATTTCTGCCGCACCTTCATTATACGCTATCTGGACTTCTTCTGTTGAAGAAAATACTAATCCTTCACCTTTAATTTTCCTATCTGATGTAGATTTAAAACATTTTGTCATATAATAAAGTCCTAGGACCATGTCTTGTGATGGAACAGTAATAGGAGATCCATTAGCAGGATTTAAAATGTTTTGTGACGACAGCAGAAGTAATTTAGCTTCTAGAATAGCCTCTGGTCCCAGTGGGAGATGTACCGCCATCTGATCACCGTCAAAATCTGCATTGAAAGCTGTGCAGACCAATGGGTGCAGTTGTATAGCTTTACCCTCAATGAGTTTGGGATAAAAAGCTTGAATTCCTAATCTATGCAATGTAGGAGCACGGTTAAGCAGTACTGGATGCCCTTTAAGCACATTATCCAAGACATACCATACAAACGGATCACGGTTATCAACAAGTTTTTTAGCTGATTTTACGGTTTCAACAATACCACGTTCTAGTAATTTCCTAATAATAAAAGGTTTGTAAAGTTCTGCAGCCAGATCTTTGGGAAGTCCACATTCGTATAGTTTTAACTTCGGTCCTACTACAATTACAGAACGTGCTGAATAATCTACACGTTTTCCTAAAAGATTATGACGAAATCGTCCTTGCTTACCTTTAAGTGAATCAGATAAAGATTTCAAAGTTCGATTACGATTCATAGCGGATGTTTTCTTTGTGTTATCATATAATGAATCCACTGCTTCTTGAAGCATCCGTTTTTCATTTCGAAGAATAATATCAGGAGCCTTTATTTGTAAAAGACGTTTCAATCGATTATTACGAATAATAATTCGACGATAGAGATCGTTTAAATCTGAAGTTGCAAAACGTCCACCCTCTAGAGGTACTAAAGGACGTAATTCAGGTGGAATCACTGGAAGAGCGTGAATAATCATCCACTCTTTACAATTTTTTTTAGATGATTCTATAAATGCTTCTACTACCTGCAACCGTTTTAGAGCTTCTAGACGTCGTTGTTTATATGTTTCATTCTCGGCTTTATGACGAAGACTAGAAGAAAGTTCATCTAGATTTACTCGTTTAAGTAGTTCTTCTATACATTCAGCACCCATCTTAGCGAGAAATTTATTAGGATCTCTATCATCAAGGTCGAGATTTTCCTTTGGTAGATTCTCTACTATTTGTAGATACTCTTCCTCCATTAAAAATTCCATTTTTTTCAAAGGGGTACCATCGGGATATTGGGCAATACCCGGCTGGATGACCACATATCGTTCATAATAAACGATAAGGTCAAGTTTTTTTGAAGGAATACCTAAAAGGTAACCAATCTTATTGGGTAATGATCTAATATACCAGATATGTACCACAGGGACTACTAAATTAATATGTCCAATACGTTCACGTCGGACTTTTTTTTCTGTAACCTCTACACCGCATCTGTCACAGACAATCCCCTTATAACGAATTCTTCTATATTTTCCACAAGAACACTCATAATCCTTTATGGGACCAAAAATTCGTTCACAAAATAGTCCGTCACGTTCTGGTTTATGAGTCCGATAATTAATTGTTTCAGGTTTTAGTACTTCTCCGTAAGATTCTTGAAGGATATACTCCGGAGAGGCCAAACTTATAGTAACCTTGTTAAAGTTTTGAACTTTTTTAGTTGTTTTTATAGACATTTATAAAAATTTATAGTTCAGATTTTTCGCGAAGAGTACGAAATGAACGATATATTTATTCTTCAAGATGGAGGTTTAATCCGAGTCCTTTAAGTTCATGTAGCAATACATTGAAAGATTCAGGAATCCCTGGTTCAGGCAGAGTTTCTCCTTTAACAATAGATTCATAGGTTTTAGAACGACCTACTACATCATCAGATTTTACGGTAAGTATTTCTCTTAGAATGTTTGAAGCTCCAAAAGACTCTAGAGCCCACACTTCCATTTCTCCAAAACGTTGTCCTCCGAATTGCGCTTTACCACCTAAAGGTTGCTGGGTGATCAGTGAATAAGGACCTATGGAACGAGCATGCATCTTGTCGTCTACCATATGACCAAGTTTTAACATATAAATAATTCCCACGGTAGTTGGCTTATCAAAACGTTCTCCAGTTTCCCCATCATAAAGATAGGTGCTTCCTAAGTTAGGTAATCCGGCCTTACTAGTATATTCAGTAATTTGTTCTATTGAAGCACCATCAAATATAGGTGTAGAAAATTTTATTCCCAGCTTATGACCTGCCCATCCCAATATGGTTTCATATATTTGTCCAATATTCATTCTTGATGGAACACCTAATGGATTAAGCACAATATCTACAGGGGTACCGTCTTCCAAAAATGGCAGATCTTCATCACTCACAATACGTGATACAATTCCCTTATTACCGTGACGTACGGCCATTTTATCACCTACTTTAAGTTTTCGCTTTTTAGCAATGTATACTTTTACTAGTTTTACTATTCCCAGGGGCAATTCATCACCTACAGAAAGAGTAAATTTTTTACGTTTTAGTTCTCCTTGTAAATTTATAACCTGAATTTTATAATTATGTAATAGCATTGAGACTAAACGATTCGTATGATCATCTGAAGTCCATTCATAAGAAGAAATATTGATATAATCATAAATATTCTCTAGAAGATTTTTAGTAAAGATGTTTCCTGCAGGAATAATTTCTTCTTGCATATCATTCTCGATTCTCCTAGAGATTTTAGATTGTAAAAGTGTATATAATTTCTCACATAGCATCTTATGCAATTCAGAAAAACTACTTTGATATTGAGATTCAAAATATTCTATGTCCATTTTATCTTGGGCACGTCTTTTTTTATCTTTAATACTTCTTGAAAAAAGCTTTCTATCAATAACCACTCCGTAAAGCGAAGTATCTGCTTTTAATGACGAATCTTTTACATTACCAGCTCTTTCTCCAAATATAGCTATGAGAAGTTTTTCTTCCGGTGTCGGATCATATTCTCCTTTTGGAGTTATCTTTCCGATAAGAATATCTCCAGGTTTTACCTCTGATCCTACACGAATAATTCCATTTTCATCTAGGTTTTTAGTAGCCTCCTCACTAAGGTTAGGAATATCACTGGTAAGTTCTTCCATACCTAATTTTGTATCACGTACTTCTAGAGAATATTCATCTATGTGAATAGATGTAAATAAATCTTCACGAACTACACGCTCCGAAAGAACAAAAGCGTCTTCAAAATTAAAACCCTTCCAAGGCATAAAAGCCACAAGTATATTCCTACCTAAAGCTATTTCTCCTTTTTCCGTAGCATAACCTTCGCAGAGCACTTGTCCTTTGGACACTTTCATTCCCTTTCTAACAATAGGCTTAAGTCTAATTGAAGTATTTTGATTAGTTTTTTTAAACTTCATAATGTTGTAGGTTTTAATGTTAGAATCAAAACTGAGAAAAGCTTCTTCTTCAGTTATGTTATAACGGATAGAAATATGATCTGATTCGACGTATTCTACAAGACCTTCTCCCTCCGCATTAATAAGTAGACGGGAATCAGTAGCCACTTTTTTCTCAAGACCAGTTCCGACAATCGGAGATTCAGGACAAAGCAAAGGCACAGCTTGACGCATCATATTTGAACCCATTAGAGCACGATTGGCATCATCATGTTCAAGAAAAGGAATTAGAGAAGCTGAAATAGAAGCTATTTGATTGGTTCCTACATCAATGTAATCAATTTTATCATATTCAACCATCGGAAAATCTCCGTCTTTCCTGGAAATAACTATCTCGTTAAGAAAATATCCATCTTCATCCACCTTTGCCTTAGCCGTAGCTATAGTTTTTTCCGACTCGTCCTCAGTGGGAAGATAAATAGAAGAAGAAAAGTCAATTTGACCATTTGTAACTTTTCTGTAAGGGGTTTCTATGAATCCCAGACTATTCACTTTAGCAAACACACAAAGTGAATAAATTAATCCAATATTGGTCCCTTCTGGGGTTTCTATGGGACAAAGTCTACCGTAATGGGTATAATGAACATCACGAACTTCGAAACCAGCACGGTCCCTAGAAAGACCTCCTGGGCCAAGAGAAGAGAGTCTTCTCTTATGCGTTATTTCAGAAAGTAAATTAGTCTGGTCCATAAATTGAGAAAGTGGGCTAGTACAAAAAAAAGAATTTATGACCGAAGAAAGAGTTTTTGCATTGATTAAATCAATAGGAGTAAAAACTTCATTATCACGGACATTCATTCTATCACGAATAGTACGTGCCATACGTGATAACCCAATATTTAATTGTGCCGATAATTGCTCACTTACTGTTATCACTCTACGATTTGAAAGATTATCAATGTCATCTATTTTTGAGTGAACTCTCTTAAGAATATATTTTACAATATAGATAAAATCTTCTTTTGTAATTACCTGTATTTCAATAGGAATATTTATTCCTAAACGTTGATTAAGTCGGTATCTTCCTACTTCTCCGAGATGGGATCGATTAAAAAAAATTTTTTCAATTACTCCAATAGCTGTTTCTGAGTCGGGAGGTTCAGAATTTCTGAATTGTCTGTATATATGTTCAAGCGCTTCCTTACCAGAATTGGTCGGATCTTTGTTAAGCGTATTTTTAAGAATGATATAATCGATAGTGTTCTTTTCTTTTTTTTGTAAAATAACGCTATCTATACCTGATTCTATGAGGTGATAAATATGCTCCTGTTCAAGGATAATATCACGATCAAGAATAACCTCATTTCTTTGAATGGAAATAACTTCTCCGGTGTCTTCATAAACGAAATCTTCTATCCATTGTTTTAAAACACGTGCTCCAACTTTAGAACCTATTAATTTGTTGTAATTAGATTGAGTGACCTTAACTTCTTCAGAGAAGTTGAAAAGATCAAAAATATCTTGATCTTGTTCGTATCCAATAGCACGAAAAAGTGTAGTAACTGGAAACTTTTTTTTACTATCTACATAAGCATACATTACATTGTTGATATCGGTAGAAAATTCAATACCTGATCCCTTTAAGGGTATTACTCTAGCTGAGTATAAACGTGTACCATTAGCGTGTATAGATTTACCAAAAAAGATTCCTGGAGAACGATGCAGTTGTGAAACCACTACACGTTCAGCTCCATTGATTATGAAAGACCCTGTTGGAGTCATATAAGGAATAGTTCCAAGATAAACGTCCTGAATAACTGTCTTAAAATCTTCATGTTCAGGATCTTGACAAGAGATCTTCATACGAGCCTTCAAGGTTACACTAAAAGTTAACCCTCTTTCAAGACATTCTTCGATAGAATACCTTGGAGGATCTAATAAATAATCTAGAAATTCTAGAACAAATTGATTTCTTACATCGTAAATAGGAAAATTTTCCATGAAGGTTTTAAATAATCCTTCATTTTTTTTATTTTCGGATTGGTTTTCTAGTTGAAAGAATTCCTTAAAAGATTGGATCTGAATTTCAAGAAAATCAGGATACTCTACTTGCTTCTTCACAGAAGCAAAACTAACTCTAGAAGTCAACGTCAACGTTAATTTTATTTATGTTTTTAGTATTCTCAAGAATTTATTTCAATTCTACTTCAGCACCAGCTTCTTCTAATTTTTTTTTAAGTGATTCGGCTTCATTTTTAGTTATCCCTTCTTTAACATTCTTGGGAGCACTATCTACTAGTTCCTTAGAATCTTTAAGTCCCAATCCAGTAATTTCTTTAATAAGTTTAACTACGGTTAGTTTAGAACTTCCTGCAGATTTAAGTACTACATCAAAAGATGTTTTTTCTACACTGGGTTTACCTGAATCAATAACGGGAATAGTAGCTGGTTCAATACCGTATTCTTCCTTTAGAATTTTAGCCAAATCATTTACTTCTGAAACTTTTAGGTTAATCAAAGTTTCTGCTAATTTTTTTATGTCTGACATATATAAATAATTTTTCGTGATTTTTTAAAATTTGGGTGATCCTCTTGATAATATTTCAAGGCATCCTAAAATTTTATGATCTACTGATTTTAATGTAGAAATAATTTTTTTTATAGGAAAATGTAATAAACTGATTACATCACTAATCAATTCTTTTTTATCTTTTATATTAACTAATGTTTCGAATTGTTCAGATCCAAGATAAAAGGATTCTTCTACATAAGCGCCTAAAAATAAGGGTTTATCACTATGATTTTTTTTGTTGAAATCTCTAATGATTTTTGCAGGAACATTATTCACTTCCGAAGTCATCACAAAGGTATTTCCTTGAATAACACAAAATAACGGAGACCATTTTGTTATATGGCTTTCCATAGCTTTGCGTAATAAGGTATTTTTAACTAACCGAACCTGAACCTGAGAATCGTAACAATTACGTCTTAATTCAGAAATTTTATTTGCATTTATTCCAGAAATATCGGCAAAATATATATTCTTTGAAGATAAGACAGAAGTAAGGGTTTTTATTGATTGTAATTTTTGTTCTTTTGTCATATTATACTTTTAACATCTACCTGTATTCCAGTACTCATAGTTCCTGAAAGAAAGATACTTTTCAGATAAGTTCCCCGAGTTGAAGAGGGTTTCAACCTATTGATCATTTTAATTAACTCAAGAGAATTATCGACTACCTTTTCAGGTAAAAACGAAGCTCTTCCCACAGAAGCATGTACAATACCGAATCGATCTACTTTAAAATCTATTTTACCATATTTAACTTCTTTAATAGATTTTCCAATTTCTGTACTAATCGTTCCAGTTTTAGGATTGGGCATTAATCCTCTAGGACCAAGTATTTTACCTAAACGTCCTAACTTTGGCATCATCATTGGCGTGGTAATAATCACGTCAATTTCAGTCCACCCATGATTAATCTTTTCAAGATATTCATCTGAACCAACATAATCTGCCCCAGCCTCTTTCGCTTCAACTTCTTTGTCAGGTCCAACAAGGGCTAAAATACATATATTTTTACCTGTACTATGAGGTAACTTAACTACGCCACGAACCATTTGGTTCGATTTTCTAGTATCTATACCTAGACGTACAGCAATATCAATTGAAGAGTCAAACCTACTATAGGAAGATATTTCTTTTACAATCTTTGCAGCCTCAGATAAGGTATAAGCTTTATTTCTATCGTATTTATTATAAATTTGTTTTATCTTTTTAGTGAGTTTTCTCATCTATTTATTATTTTTATTCATCGTAGACTCACCATAGATTTCTATTCCCATGGATCTAGCTGTACCTGCCACCATAGACATAGCGGATTTTAGGTTAAAACAATTTAGATCCGGCATTTTATTTTCTGCAATTCTTTTCACTGTATTCCAATCTATTTTTGCCACTTTATTTCGATTGGGTTCTTTAGAACCTTTTTTTAACGAAGTTGCCTCCATCAACTGAACAGATACAGCAGGATTTTTTACTATAAAGTCAAAAGATCCATCATCATAAATATTTATTAATACAGGGAACAATTTTCCAAGATTATTCTTAGTACGATCGTTAAATTGTCTACAAAAAGACATAATATTTATCCCAGCTGCTCCACAGGCTGGTCCTATAGGAGGTGAAGGGTTCGCTGTTCCTCCATTGATTTGAAGTCTTATAACTTTTTTTATTTTTTTTACCATTGTTATGATTATGTTGTAAATATTTATATTATTTTTTCTATTTGCGTAAAACTTAAATCTAATGGAGTTTTTCTTCCAAAGATTAATACTGATAAAGAAACTTTTTCTTCATGTATTTTCTCTATAGTTCCATAAAATCCTACAAAGGGACCATCTATTATTTTTACTTTTTCTCCTAGAATGAAGGAAACACTGATACTGGCATTCCTTTCGGATAGTTCATTTACTATTCCAAACATCCTATTTACTTCTGATTTTCTCATTGGAATAGGGTGACCACCTTTTTTTTCACTTAAAAATGAAATAACTCCAGGAATATTTTTTATAGTATGTTCTACTTGACTTTTTAAACAAGTTTCTATCAACACATACCCAGGATAATAGATTTTTTCTTTTTTATTTTTTTTCCCATTACGGATCTTAATTATCTTTTTTACAGGAACTAGCACCTTCCCTATATTTTCTTTAATACCTAAATGCTGTATTTCATTTTCTATGTAGTATTTAACTTGATTTTCTTTGCCACTTACAGTTCTAAGGATATACCACTTTTTTTCGTTAGGATTTTTCATATTTAAAAAATGACGTGTAAAACAATTCCAAAAATTGCATCTATGCAAGAGACAATAAGAGATAATATAAAAACATAAACTGAGACCATAACAGCAGAAGATTGTAATTCTTCCCATTTTGGCCAAGTAACATTCCTTACAAATTCATTAAAAAAGTTGTAGAAATTTTTAATTTTTCTACGAAGTTTACAGGTTTTTGCACGGGCGATAAGAATCGAACTCACGACCTTCGGTTTTGGAGACCGATGCTCTACCAACTGAGCTACACCCGTTTTTTGAAGAGGAATAATATTAATCAAATATTTTTGTAACTTTACCTGCTCCAACAGTTCTTCCTCCTTCACGGATAGCAAAACGTAGGCCCTCACTTAAAGCAACAGGTTGAATTAATACAACTTTTACAGATATATTATCTCCAGGCATTACCATTTCTACACCATCAGCAAGGTGAATTTCTCCAGTAACATCTGTGGTCCTAAGATAAAATTGAGGACGATATTTATTATGGAACGGGGTATGTCTTCCACCTTCTTCTTTGGATAGAATATACACCTCTGCATTAAATATCCTATGAGGTTTGACAGAACCGGGTTTACCAATGACCATACCACGTCGAATATCTGTTTTTTCAATCCCACGTAACAGTAAACCGACGTTGTCTCCCGCTTGACCTTTATCAAGAATTTTCCTAAACATTTCCACACCAGTTACGGTCGAAGTCAGTTTTTTTTCTACCAGACCTACTATTTCGACAGAATCACCCGTACTAACAACACCAGTTTCAATCCGTCCGGTAGCTACAGTACCTCGTCCTGTAATAGTAAATACATCTTCTACAGGGAGCAAGAAAGTTTTATCAACATTCCGAATTGGTTCAGGAATATAATTGTCTATAGCCGTTATTAATTCGTTAATTTTTTCCATCCATTTTACTTCTCCATTTAAAGCACCTAATGCAGAACCATGTATTATAGGAGTATTGTCCCCATCAAATTCATATTTTGATAATAACTCGCGAAGTTCAATTTCGACAAGTTCCAGAAGTTCTGGATCATCTACTATATCTACTTTGTTCATCAAAACCACGAGTTTAGGAACACCTACCTGACGAGCTAAAAGAATATGTTCCCGAGTTTGTGGCATGGGACCATCGCTAGCTGCAACCACTAAAATAGCACCATCCATCTGTGCTGCACCAGTAACCATGTTTTTTACATAGTCAGCATGTCCAGGACAATCTACATGTGCATAATGACGTTTATGTGTTTGGTACTCAACATGTGATGTATTAATAGTGATACCACGTTCTCTTTCTTCAGGAGCATTATCAATTGCACTAAAATCTTTTGCTTCAGCCAACCCTTGCTCAGATAAGACTTTAGTAATAGCAGCTGTCAAAGTAGTTTTACCATGATCTACGTGACCAATTGTACCGATATTCAAATGAGGTTTGTCACGTTTAAATTTTTCTTTTGCCATGATTTATAATTGTGTTTATCCTTGTAATTTAGAGAGCCAATGACGGGTATTGAACCCGTGACCTCTTCCTTACCAAGGAAGCACTCTACCTCTGAGCTACATCGGCTAGACTCTTTGAGCGGAAAACGGGTCTCGAACCCGCGACCTTCAGCTTGGAAGGCTGACGCTCTACCAGCTAAGCTACTTCCGCATTTCATGGTGTATGGTGTATGGTGGGGAGAGCAGGATTCGAACCTGCGAAGATTATATCAACAGATTTACAGTCTGCCCTCGTTAACCGCTTGAGTATCTCCCCCATTAATTTTAGCCGGCGAAGGGATTCGAACCCTTGACACCGAGATTACAAATCACGCGCTCTAGCCAACTGAGCTACACCGGCAGTGCCTACAAGGTAAAAATTAGACGAACCTATACAGTAAAGATAATATATAAAAAAAAAATCTAAACTTTAAGATCAGCTATTTTAAGAGCATTGATCATTTCTTGAATATGTCCATTCATAAATTCATCCAGAGAATAAATTGATTTGTTGATCCTATGATCTGTCACTCGACCCTGAGGATAATTGTAGGTCCGAATTTTAGCCGATCGATCTCCAGTAGAGACTAATGATTTCCTTTCATTGGCTCGTTCTTGAGTATTCTTTTTTAATTCTGTTTGATATATACGTGCACGAAGTACATTTAAAGCTTTTTCATAATTCTTATGTTGATAACGTTCTTCTTGACATTCTACTACTATTCCTGTTGGTATATGTGTTAAACGAACTGCTGATTCAGTTTTATTCACGTGTTGTCCTCCTGCTCCGCTTGATCGGAATGTTTCTCTTTTAATATCATCCGAGTTAATATTTACATTAATAGCGTCCACTTCAGGTAAAACCGCTACAGTAATAGCTGAAGTGTGGACTCGACCTTGAGATTCAGTTTCAGGAATTCGTTGCACACGATGTATTCCAGATTCAAATTTTAAAATACCATATACTTTTTCTCCTTGTACATCTAGTATAATTTCTTTATATCCATGACCAGTTGATTCTTGTGCGTTTAAAATCTTATATTTCCAATTTCTATTTTTAAAGTACATGGTGTACATTCGTAAAATATTTGTCACAAATAGACAAGCCTCATCACCTCCTGTTCCTGCACGTAACTCAACAATAGCATTTTTATCATCTTCAGAATCTTTAGAATCCACTAAAGATTGAATTTTATTTTCTATTTGTTCTAAATCTATCAACAGTTTATTTTTTTCTTCTTGTGCCATTTTTTTTATTTCAATACATTCAATAGCATCACAAAGAATTTTTTCATTTTCGTGTAAAGATTTAGATTTAGATTTATAGTCGTGATAGATTTGTATAATCTTTTCCAGATTTTTATATTTTTTTGAAAGAGATACAAAACGTTGTTTATTTGCAATAATATTAGGTTGAATAATAAGATCATAAATCTCGTCAAATTCTTGCTCTAGTTTATCAAGCTTTTCCATTAGAAACCTTTTTTTCATCTTTTCCTGTTTTATAAATGTTTGACTGAACTTTACTATCACTAACACTAATGAATTACAAGAAAAAGTGGATTAAATGACGAAATATATCTAAAGATAGAGAAAAAGTACATAAAACTGATATGCACTCTAAAGACAAAATTTATAATGAAAATCGTAAGACATTGGAATACTCAGTATAACACATAACGTACAATTTTTACATATATGAGGAAAAATCAAACCAAATAGACATTATGCCTTTGGAAAACAAATATCGTGCAGCAAATTATGAATTTGAAGGAATTGTGGCTAGTGAAGGAGTTCTTGAAATTATGCCAGAAAATTATGGATTTCTCAGATATTCAGATTTTAATTATCTCTCGTCTCCAGACGATGTTTATGTTTCTCAATCGCAAATTAAACTTTTCAGTCTTAAAACAGGTGATACAATCAGTGGAGCAATTAGGCCACCTAAAGAAAGTGAAAAATATTTTCCTCTGATTAAAATAATTAAAATTAACGGGAGATCTCCTTATGACATACGTGAGAGATCTTCTTTTGAACATCTTACACCTTTATTTCCAGAAGAAAAATTTAATTTGTCTTATAAGAACTCTACTGTTTCTACGAGAATTTTAGATCTTTTTGCTCCGATTGGGAAGGGACAACGTGGGATGATTGTAGCCCCTCCAAAAGTAGGAAAAACTATATTATTGAAAGATCTAGCTAATGCTATAGCAGCAAATCATCCTGAAGTCTATTTAATGATCTTATTAATCGATGAACGTCCTGAAGAGGTGACTGATATGCAACGTAGTGTCAAAGGTGAGGTAGTAGCCTCAACTTTTGATGAATCAGCAGAAAGCCATGTTAAAGTAGCAAATATTGTTCTACAAAAGGCAAAAAGAATGGTGGAATGTAATCACGATGTAGTGATATTGCTAGATTCTATAACTCGTTTAGCAAGAGCGTATAATACGGTAGCTCCTGCTTCAGGAAAAGTCCTTTCAGGAGGAGTAGATGCTAATGCTTTGCATAAACCTAAGAGATTTCTTGGTGCTGCTAGAAATATAGAAGGAGGAGGCTCTCTTTCTATTATAGCTACAGCTATGATCGAAACTGGTTCAAAAATGGACGAAGTTATCTTTGAAGAGTTTAAGGGGACAGGTAATATGGAATTACAACTTGATAGAAAAATAGCTAATAGAAAATTATATCCGGCTATAGATCTAGTTGCTTCAAGCACACGTAGGGATGATTTATTATTGAACGATACTACATTGCAGAGAATGTGTATTTTGCGAAAACATATTTCAGAGATGAATACGATAGAAGCTATGGAATTTTTGATCAAACGAATTAACCAAACTAAAAGTAACGAAGAATTCCTTATTTCTATGAATAAGTGATTTAAAAATATAAGTTTCTACACATTTTTTTATTATGTTCTCTTTCAAAAGCTTTCATCAAAAAATTCTAGCAGATATTACTACTCCTATAAAGCTTTATATGCAATTAAGAGATCATTTTACAAAGACATTACTTTTAGAATGTGCAGATTATCACAACAAAAAAAAAAATTTCCATTATTTGTATACAATCTTTAGCAGAGATTATTGTATGTGATAGATATATATATAAACGTTATCCAGATTCTACTGAAGAAAAAATAAAATTAAAAAATAGTATAAATGCTTATAAATTTTTAGCCCCTTTTTTTTACAAATTTCGAGTCGAATCAGGTTTTTCACCTTATTCAGGTTTGTACGGTTATATAACTTACGATAGTATTCCTTTTTTTGAAAATATAATTTTTACCTCCCCTTCTTTTGAAGAGGATAAAGTCCCCAAAATTCGTTTAGGTTTTTTTAAGAATCTTATAGTTTTCGATCATTTTCATAATAAACTTATTGTTATAGAACATCGATTCGTTGAAAAGGAAGATTCCCAAATGGAAAAAATTTTTAATCTTATTCATCAGAGTCGATTTATAAATTTTCCTTTTAAAAGAATAGGTAATGATGTATCAAATCTTACCGATGATCAATATCGTGATTTGGTATCCAAAGGTATAAAAGCATGCGTGTTGGGACAAGTGTTTCAAATTGTACTTTCACGACAATATAGTCAAAAATTCAAAGGAGATGAATTCAATGTATATAGAACCTTGCGTTCTATTAATCCTTCGCCTTATTTATTTTATTTCGATTATGGAAATTATAAAATATTCGGGTCTTCTCCTGAATCTCAAATAGTTATTAGTAATAATACAGCTTCTATTTATCCAATAGCTGGAACTATGCATCGTTCTGGAGATTATACAACTGACAAAAATGCAGCTGAAATATTAGCAAAAAGTACTAAGGAAAATTCAGAACATGTAATGTTAGTAGATTTAGCTCGGAATGATCTCAGCAAGACTTCTTCAGAAGTAAAAGTGAATCGTTATAAAGAAATACAATACTTTTCGCATGTTATGCATATGATTTCACAAGTTTCAGGAAACTTAAAATATGGAATTTCTTCGATCAAAGTCTTTGGAGAAAGTTTTCCATCCGGAACTTTATCCGGTGCTCCAAAGTATAAAGCTATGGAACTAATAGATAATTTTGAAAATAAATCACGTGGTGTCTATGGAGGAGCAATAGGTTTTTTTGGTCTGAACGGTGAAGTGAATACAGCTATTATTATTCGTTCCTTTCTTAGTAAAAATAATATGCTATTTCTGCAAGCAGGAGCAGGAATTATAGCAGATTCTAAAGAAGAAAATGAACTAGAAGAAGTAAATAATAAACTTGAAGCACTAAAACAAGCTATTTTATGTGCTGAAAAGATTTAATAAATGGGTATAATAAAAATCTTAGTCCTTGATAATTACGATTCTTTTACCTACAATTTAGTGTCTTTGATTAAAGAAATTACAAATAGTACGGTCTCCGTTTTTAGAAATGATTCTATTCCCTTAGAAGAAGTTGATAATTACGATAAAATACTCTTGTCGCCAGGACCAGGAATTCCAGAGGAATCTAATATTCTCAACCCTTTGATACATAATTATGCACCGACAAAAAGTTTATTCGGAATTTGTTTAGGTCAGCAAGCTATCGCAGAGGTTTTTGGAGGAGAATTACTTAACACAAAAAAAGTATATCATGGAATTACCAGTAAGGTAAAAATAATTGATTCTACTGAACAACTTTTCAAAGGCTTGCCTGATATTATTGAAGTAGGCCGTTATCATTCATGGATGGTTTCGGCCCAACAATTTCCTAAAGAATTAAAAATTACGGCAAGAGGACCCAAATGGGAAATCATGGCTATACGTCATAAAAAGTATGATGTAGTAGGTGTTCAATTTCATCCTGAATCTATATTAACTCCTTATGGAAAAAAAATAGTGTATAACTGGTTACATGTATAATGTAAAAATTCCGGATATACTCAACTCTCTTTTTGAAGAGAAAATTCTTAATCAGCAAGAGGCAAAGTCTCTCATGATTAATATAGCAAATAATAAATTCACTCCGGCTCAAATATCAGCATTAGTAAGTATTTATAACATGAGAACTCCTCAATTGGAGGAATTAAAAGGCTTTTATGAAGCATTGCTTGACTTTAAGATTCATATAAATTTGAATACAGTTGATGCAATAGATATTTCTGGAACAGGAGGAGATGGTAAAAAGACTTTTAACATTTCCACTTTAGCTGCTTTTATAGTGGCTGGTTACGGTGGAAAAGTAATAAAACATAGTAATTATAGCGCATCATCTATTACTGGATCTTCCAATTTGCTAGAATCATTGGGATACAAGTTTACTAATGAAGAAGGACGCTTACAAAAAGAATTGGAAAAATCTGGAATATGTTTCTTACATGCTCCACTATTCCATCCAGTGATGAAAAACGTCTACTGGGTAAGAAGAGAAATAGGTATAATGACTTTCTTCAATATTCTAGGACCTTTGTTAAACCCTAGTGAACCACACTATCAACTATTGGGAGTAAATAATCTAGAAATCGCAAGATTATACTATTATTTTTTTAAAAAGGAAAAAAAAAATTATGCGATTATTCATAGTCTAGATGGGTATGATGAGATTTCATTGACTAGTCCATTTAAATGTTACGATCCAAAAGGTGAATCTATTTATACTCCAAAAGAATTAGGTCGATTAAAACTTCTTCCTAAAACTATTACAGGAGGTAAAAATACAGAAGAAAATAAACGGATATTCGTTAGTATCCTTTCTGGAGAAGGAAGTAAAAGCCAAAATGAAGTTGTATTGACAAATGCTGCATTCTCTTTATGTTTACTGAATAACAAAGATTTTAAAAGTAATTATCTGATAGCAAAAGAAAGTTTAGAAAGTAAAAAGGCTAAAAAAGTGTTAGAAACATTATTAAACATTTAATGAACATTTTAGAAAAAATTATTACTATAAAACAGAAGGAAGTTTACATAAATAGGCATCTTGTTACTATAAAAACACTGGAAAAAAGTCCTTATTTCGAAAGAAATTGTCATTATTTATATAATAATTTAAAAAAAAAACATACCAATATTATTGCCGAGTTCAAGCGTAAATCTCCTACTCTGGGGATTATTAATAATCGGGTTTCTGTAAAAGAAGTAGTGAAAGCTTACGAAAATGCAGGAGCTTCTGGAATATCTATATTAACAGATTATTTTTTTTTTATGGTCAAAATGAAGATCTTACAGAGGCTAGAGAAATCGTTTCTTTACCTCTCTTGTGTAAAGATTTTATAATTGACGAATATCAAATTATTGCTGCTAAATCGCTTGGAACAGATATCATTTTACTAATTGCTGAGGTCCTCTCCAAAGAGAAAATACAGTCTTTGACCCATGTAGCTAAAATACTAGGTTTAGAAGTACTTATGGAAATGCATTATGAAAAAGAATTCTACAAAATTAATGAATATATCGATATTATAGGAATCAACAATAGAAATCTTAGCACTTTTTTTGTCGATATACAACGTTCTGTAGAATTATTTAAAATAATACCTAATAATTTTATAAAAATATCAGAAAGTGGTCTATATGATCCGATTAAAGTGAGTTTTTTAACCCAAATGGGCTTTGCAGGCTTCCTTATTGGGGAAATATTTATGCGTTCTTCTCATCCTGGAAAAAAAATGGAAGAGTATATTAAACAAGTTAACCTAAAATATCATGTTTAAAATTAAAGTTTGTGGTTTGAAATATCCTAGTAATATAATGGAAATTTTGATTCTTAAACCTGATTTTATAGGATTTATTTTTTACCCTTTCTCTACGAGATTTATAAAAAAATATTTGACAATTCCAAATTTATGCGAAGTAAAAAAAATCGGGGTATTTGTAAATTCATCTGAAAAATACGTTTTACAAAAAATTGAAAATTATAGATTAGATTTAATTCAACTTCATGGAAATGAAGATGTTAAATTTTGTTATAGTTTATACAAAAAAAATATTAAAATTATTAAAGCGTTTAATGTAGATCAAAATTTTTCGTTTGAAAAAATTCAAAAATATAGTAATTGTGTTGATTATTTTCTTTTTGATACAAAAACTTCAAAATATGGAGGCAGTGGTAAAAAATTTTTATGGGTGAAACTGTATGAATATTATTTTGATATTCCTTTTTTTCTTAGTGGAGGTATTACTATAAATGATACTGATGAAATTCTGAAACTTTCACATCCTAAATTGTTTTGTATAGATATTAATAGTCATTTTGAAATTACTCCAGGGTTAAAAAATAGTCATTTAATTAGTAATTTTATAAAAAAAATACGTTGATGAATTCTTATTTATCTGATAAGAATGGATTTTATGGCGATTTTGGAGGGACATTTATTCCAGAAATTTTATGGATGAATTTAAAAGAATTAAAAGACTCTTATGAAAGTATAATTTTTGACCTTAGTTTTAAAAAAAAATTTGAATCATTGCTAAACAACTATGTAGGACGTCCTACTCCTTTATTTTATTGTAATGAACTTTCTAAAAAATATAAAACTAATATTTATTTAAAACGTGAAGATCTTAATCATACTGGATCACATAAAATTAATAACACAATAGGACAAGCTTTATTTGCAAAACAACTTGGTAAAAAAAAAATTATTGCTGAAACAGGAGCTGGACAACACGGAATTGCTACAGCTGCTGTTTGTTCTCTTCTTTCTTTAGAATGTATAATTTTTATGGGTGAAACTGATATTTTACGACAAGCAATTAATGTATCTAAAATGAAAATGTTAGGAGCTAAAGTTCTTCCTGCAACTACTGGAAATAAAACTCTTAAAGATGCAATTAATGAAGCTTTACGTTATTGGATAAATCATCCTGAATGTTATTATTTACTAGGATCAGTAGTAGGACCACATCCATATCCAAAAATAGTAGCTTATTTTCAATCTATTATAAGTAAAGAAATTAAAAAACAATTACAAGAAAAGAAAGGAATAACACAACCTAATTATATTATTACTTGTATCGGTGGAGGTAGTAATGCAATAGGTGCTTTTTATCATTTTTTAGAGAATGCATCAGTAAAATTAATTGCTGTGGAATCAGCAGGATTAGGAATATATACTAATAAAACAGCAGCTACTACTATTCAAGGATCAAAAGGGGTTATACATGGAAGCATGACTTTTGTTATGCAAGATAAATATGGCCAAATTATAGATCCTTATTCAATTTCTGCTGGAATGGATTATCCAGGAATAGGTCCAATGCATGCTAATTTATTTAAGACACAACGTGTAAAATTTTTTAATGTTACTGATAATGATGTGTTACAAGCAGCTTATGAAATAAGCCAAATTGAAGGAATAATACCAGCGTTAGAAAGTGCTCATGCTTTAGCTATTTTGCCTAAAATTTCTTTTAAAAAAGAAGATATAGTAGTAATTAATCTTTCAGGTAGAGGAGATAAAGATATAAAAAATTATATTAGACATTTAAATCAATTTTTGAAATAATGAATCTTATAGATCATCTCTTTAAGAAAGGAAAAAACAACTTAAGTATTTATTTTACAGCTGGTTATCCAAAATTAAATAGTACTAAAAAAATTATTCAACTTTTACAAAAATATAAAGTAAATCTTATTGAAATTGGGTTGCCTTATTCAGATCCTATGGCAGATGGTTTAATCATTCAAAAAAGTAATAAAAAAGCTCTTAAAAATGGAATGAATCCTGATCAATTATTTTCTCAACTACAATTAATACAAAATGAAATTCAAGTTCCATTAATCTTAATGGGATATTATAATCAATTTTTTAAATTTGGAGAAGAATATTTTTTAAATTGTTGTAAAAAATCAGGAATATCAGGTATTATTTTTCCTGATTTACCTATAGAAATTTATAAAGAAAAATATCAAAAGTTATTTGAGAAATATGAATTATATTTTATTTGTTTAGTTACGTCACAAACTACAGATAACCGAATTATTTTGCTTAGTAATATTAGCAAAGGATTTTTATATGTAGTTTCTTCAATATCTACTACAGGTTCTACTACAGGTTCTACTACAGGTTCTACTACAGGTTCTACTACAGGTTCTACTACAGGTTCTACTACAGGGAAAAAAAAAGATACACTGATTTTTTTAAATCGGATTAATCAGTTGAATTTATCTATTCCTACCCTAATAGGGTTCGGTATCGCCAACAAGAATTCATTTAATTTGGCTTGTCAATATGCTAACGGAGGTATTATAGGAAGCGCATTTATACAATCTCTAGATGAGAATGACCTAGAAGGAAGTATTCATCGTTTCATCGCATCTATTTTGTATTAAAAATTTAGTTATTCCACCACATAACCTATACCTACTTTATAGTGCACTGCTAAAAAATACTTTTCGTTGTACAGTAGGTGTGGGTTGTTCTATAAGCTTGCTAAGTATATTTAAACCTTACCTAATCCAATGCATCTAAATATAGGAGCAATTCCTTTATAATTTTGAACCTAAATACAAATTAATATTGTAGAAGAAATCATATAGACGATAGCTTTGCATTCTCTTGAAATATAGCCAGACGAGATTACAGCTAAAATCTGTCGAAGTTATCATAATGATCTCTGGAGGACGCTATAAGAGCAGACATTCCTGATAAAGCTAGAGGTCACGAGCAGCATAAACCCAAAATTTGATGACGACCGAAGAAAAGCTTTCTTGAGATTCCTCTGTTAAATAATACATTAACGTTGCGTCACCAGCTAGTTGCGTCACCAGCTAGTTGCGTCACCAGCTGGTTGCATCAATCCGTGTTGACCATCGAGTTCTGCATTTATACAACGTTTAATCATTGCCATGGGACTCTGAATATTCCATAGTAGCCTCTAGCTTCCTTTGCACTGTATTGTTGGCATAGAACCAAAATTGATCTTGATTTTTTTTGTACGACATGAATCCGATTTTCTTAGGCAATAGTAAGATCACAAACTACATGTCCACCTCCTATTGCATAAACGTTTACCATAGCGATAACAGGTTTAGGGAGTTCTCGTATTATATAAGACATTAATACGTGGTACTCCGTCTTCCAATACCCTTGCTTTTTTACCTGTAAGAATGACTACGTCAATAGTAGAACACTCACGAACTATATCCATAGATTCAATCACGAACTATATCCATAGATTCAATCACGAACTATATCCATAGATTCAATCACGAACTATATCCATAGATTCAATCACGAACTATATCCATAGATTCAATAGTTTCAAGCATTCTGAACTTCTGGACGATTTATAGTAATTTGAGCAACTCCTTTGCACATTTCAAAGGTTATGTATTTATACTTGCGAAGAGACTAACAAACTATGGTTGACATGGATAACACGAGGTTAAAAGTTTCTTCATGCTTACTTTTTCTTCTAAGAACTTATCAAGTTCTTTTATAGATAGACGTTCTTGTTTCATAGTATCTCTGTATCGTACTGTCAAAGTGTTCGTCCTCAAACTTTCATAGTCTATTGTGAAACAGAATGGGGTTCCAATAGCATCTTGACGACGATAACGTTTCCCGATAGATTCTTTATCTTCATAAACTAGAGAATATTTCCATTTAAATTCATCAAAAATTTTTTCAGCTAATTCTGGTAACCCATCTTTTTTTAGCAAGGGTAATATAGCTGCCTTGATAGGAGAAATTGGTTCTGGTAATTTTAACACGAAACGGGAAGTTCCATCTGCCAAAATTTCTTTGTGAAGAGAAGAAGAAAATATTACAAGAAACAAACGATCAAGACCTAATGAAGTTTCTATTACGTACGGAATGTAACTTTTATTTTTTTCTGCATCAAAGTACTGAATTTTTTTACCTGAAAAATATTGATGATTTTTCAAATCAAAATCAGTCCGTGAATGAATACCTTCAATTTCTCTAAATCCAAAAGGAAAACGAAATTCTATATCAGAGGCAGCATTAGCATAATGAGCTAATTTAGTATGCTTACTAACACGATAGTTATCCGATGATAATCCCAAAGCTAAATGCCATTTTAGTCGGATTTCCTTCCAATATTCATACCATTTTATTTCCTCGCCTGGAGCTACAAAAAATTGCATTTCCATCTGTTCGAACTCGCGCATTCTAAAAATAAATTGTCTAGCTATAATTTCATTCCGAAAAACTTTACCAATTTGCGCTATTCCAAAAGGAATTTTCATTCGTGTACTTTTTTGTACAGTCATCAAATTGACAAAAACTCCCTGAGCTGTTTCAGGCCGTAAATAAAGTGTAGTAGATTCTGAGCCTATACTGGTTTGAAACATCAAGTTAAATTTCCGTACATCTGTCCAATTTTTGGACCCTGATTTTGCATCTGAAATTCCTAATTCATCAATCAATTTTTTGATCTCAGATAAATTATTTGCTTCCATCGAATGGACTATACGTTCTGAGATTTTCTTTTGTTGCAATTTTTCACAATAATCTTCTAGTAGAACATCTACACGATAACGATATCCACTATCTTTATTTTCAATTAAAAGATCATTAAAAGAATCCACATGTCCTGAAGATTTCCAAGTAGTAGGATGCATTAGGATCGAAGTATCTATGCCGACGATATTTTTATGGATATTTACCATTGCTTTCCACCAATAATCTTTCAGATTGTTCTTCAGAGCTACTCCATACGGACCGTAATCGTATATGGAACTTAATCCATCATAAATCTGACTTGAAGGAAAAATAAAACCATAAGATTTTGCGTGAGAAACGACAAGTTTTAGGAGATCATCATATTCCTTCATATATACCCTGTATGATTCATTTTTTTTTATGATCTACTTTAGTAGATATAAGTTCAAATGGTAGACTTACTTTTATTTTTCTATGTAACCTAATTTCAGCTCGGTGTTTGCCTAAAATTTTGACTTTATTAAGAATAATCAAATTTTTATCTACCTTAATATCATATTTACGGAGAGATTCTTCAATAGTATTATTGTTAATAGATCCAAAAAGCTTACCATCTGAACCTGTCCTCACCTTAATTTTAAGGTGAATCTTCCTAAGTTTTTCTGCTATTTCTTTAGCTTTTTTTATTAAATTTTCTTCTTTTTTAGAACGCTGCTTTAATATCTCCTGTATTTTTTTTTTATTAGATTTAGTAGATAATTCAGCATATCCATTAGGTATAAGATAGTTTCTAGCGAACCCAGGCTTTACAACTATTTCTTCATATTTCAACCCAAGATTATCTATATCTTTTTTTAGGATAATTCGCATATTTATTAAGGTTTATTTCAAATCGTCAGTTATAAAAGGGAGAATCGCTAAATGTCTTGCTCTTTTTATCGCCTTACTGACTTTCCCCTGATACTTAACAGAAGTTCCTGTAATCCTCCGTGGTAAAATTTGACCCTGAGGATTGAGAAATTTTAATAAAAAGTTAGGATTTTTGTAATCTACATGTTTTAGACCGTATTTCTTAAAAAGGCAATATTTATGACGAGGTTTTTCATAGATTTCTATCGGAGATAGATAACGTATTTCTCCTTCTTTTCCTTGCTTAGCTTGTTTTTCTAGGTTGTTTAATTCCATAATTGTTTTTTTTATAATATTCAAATGAATGTTGATTCAGCCTTATGATAAGAAAACGGATCACGCGTTCGTCTCTATTAAAGAAGAGTTCAAGTTCTGATATTATGTTTTTCGATGGGATTTCTCCATCGAGAGAAAATAAAAATAGTTCATAGTATCCGGTTTTTTTTTTCTTTATCGGATAAGCCAATTTTTTGAGTCCCCAGGATTCGTGTTTCTCTATTACAACATGATTTTTTTTAAGTAAACTATTAACGTTTTCTATTGTTTCTTCTACCTGATTTTTTGATAGAACTGGAGTTAATATAAAAACAGTCTCATAATATTTTGACATGAACTATATGTTTATAATGAATTTGAGGTATTAATACATTCCTTTAAAGCAATAATAAGTGCGTCTATATCCTTCTTAGTATTAGTTATTCCTAAAGAAATACGTAACGTAGTTCTATTTTCTGGTCCCGAAATTGTGTGTATAACATGAGACGATAGTCCTATACCTGATAAACAAGCACTTCCTTGTGCTACAGCAATACCTTTAAGATCAAGACAAAAATGTAACACATCATCTGGTTTAGGCAAAGAAATACTTAATATTGTATAAATACTTTGTTGAAGATTATCAGAAAGACCATTGAATTGTACCTCTGGGATAGCCTTTTTAAGCTCAAAAATAGCATATTTTTTAATATCTTCTATATACGAGTGTTCTTTATCAAGATATTGCATAGAACATTCTAGAGCTTTAGCCATGGCTACAATACCATATAAGTTTTCGGTCCCTGCACGTATACCAAGTTCTTGAACTCCTCCATGTATAAAACCTTTTTGTAAGGAACCCTTTCGGATAAAAGCAAAACCTACTCCCAATGGGCCATAAAATTTATGAGCTCCAGCTGATGCAAAATCCACTCCAATTTTTTGCATATTTAATTTATAATGACCAATAGTTTGAACTGTATCAGAGTGAAACCAAGCCTTATATTTTTTACATATAGCAGAGACTTTTTTCAATGGGAGAATATTTCCTATTTCATTGTTAGCATGCATTAAGCTTACTAACGTAGTAAAAGAAAAATTTTGTAATCTATTTTCTAGATCCTCAAGATCTATTCTTCCGTGAGATTTAAGTTTAACAAATTCTAATATTATCCCATGATTTTTAAATAATTGAGAAGAGGTCTCCAGAACCGATTTATGTTCAATAGGTGAAGTAATAATCCGTTTAACTTTAAGTTGTTGAATAACAGTTGTTAAAATCATATTATTCACTTCAGTACCTCCAGAAGTAAAAATAATTTCCGAAGATCGTACATTTAAAAGTTTGGCAATAGTTCTTCTTGAATTTTCTATTGCAAAACGTGCTGATCTTCCCCATTTATGATTAGAAGAAGGATTCCCAAAAAAAACTAGTAAAGTATTAGTCAGAGTTTTGATAACTTCCGGTCTGATGGGAGTCGTAGCAGCATTATCCAAGTATATATTCAACAATTCAACAATAAATTTTTCTCTATAGATGATTAAAAAAATTGAACAAATCCATTTAGATATAAAGAAGTTTATTGCTAATGGTCAAGAAGATATAGAAACTTTTAAAGTCAAATATTTTGGTAAAAAAGGAAAGATTACAGAGCTATTTAAAGAGTTCAAAACATTACCATCGAGAGAAAAGAAAGATGTAGGTGCAGAACTTAACCGGTTAAAAAACGAGTGTAACGAAATTATTCGACAAAATAAATATAAACAAAAAAAAAATGAAGAATCTCTAGAGGATTTAACTAAATCTGGAAACCCCTATATCTTTGGAGCACGTCATCCTATTTCTCTAGTAAAAAATAGTATCATAAACATCTTCAATCAAATAGGGTTTACTCCTTATGAAGGTCCAGAAATTGAAGATGATTGGCATAATTTTACTGCTTTAAATATTCCGGATTATCATCCAGCAAGAAATATGCAAGATACATTCTTTATAGAGAAAGATCCTGATATATTACTCCGTACACACACTTCTTCGGTACAAATTCGTTATATGGAAAAACACCGTCCACCTATTCGGATTTTATCTTCTGGAAGAGTGTATCGAAATGAAGCGATTTCTCCTAGATCTCACCATATGTTTCATCAAATAGAAGGTTTGTATGTAGATACAAAAGTTTCTTTTTCCGATTTAAAGCAAATGATTCAATATTTCACTAATTCTCTTTTTGGAAGCTCTAGAATTAGATTCCGTCCTTCGTATTTTCCTTTTACTGAACCTAGTGCTGAAGTAGATGTTTATTGTGAGTTAAAAACTAAAACAGGTTGGTTAGAAATTATGGGGTGCGGAATGGTAAATACACAAGTTTTACGAAATGTAGATATTGATCCGGATAAATTTTCAGGATTTGCCTTTGGTATTGGTATTGAACGAATTGCTTTGTTTCTCTATAAAATTGGAGATATTCGACTTTTTTTTGAAAATGATATTAGATTTTTGAGGCAATTTGAGAGTATTCATTAAAATCCCCTATCCATGAAGTGGATTCACTCAAAATCCATGTTATCAAACTCCATATATGGATTACACCCATTGATAGAAGCTATCAAATCAGGAAAAATTATAGATCAAATTTTTTTACAAAAAGGATTACTAGGTAACAATTACTATACCTTATATGAATTGATTAAAAAACATCGGATACCATTCCAAAATGTTTCACTAGAAACACTTAATCGTCTGACAAAGAAAAATCATCAAGGAGTTTTTGCTTTTATTTCTTCTATAGATTTTCATTGTATTGAAAATTTACTGCCTAAAGTTTCTGAATTAGGAAATATTCCGTTATTCCTTGTATTGGACGGCATTACAGATGTACGAAATTTTGGTGCTATTATTCGGACATCCGAATGTGTTGGTGTAAACGCAATAATTATCCCCTCAAAAGGATCAGCACCAGTAAATTCTGACACTATCAAGACTTCTTCAGGAGCTATTTTTAAAATCCCTATTTGTAAAGAAAATAACCTTATAAGGTCGTTAAGATTTTTGAAAAAATCTGGGTTACACATTATAGCAGCCACAGAAAAAGCCGATACTATTTTTTATGAGGCTAATCTCTCTGTCCCTTTGGCTATTATTTTAGGCAATGAAGAAAAAGGAATTTCAAAATCTTGTTTGTCTTTCTCTGATGAGAAATTAAAATTACCAATGTTGGGAACAATTTCTTCATTGAATGTTTCTGTGGTTTGCGGAGTTATTCTATACGAAATATTGCGACAACGGTTACGTGTTGCAAAATTATAACGAAAACTTTAAAAAAATATAAGCGTAGCACACATTTATATACTTGGACAAATGTAGAAAATTTAGTTAATTTGATAAACGGACATTTTTAATTATGAAAGAAATGACTTTTCGTGAGGTAATTGCTGCAGCTATGAGCGAAGAAATGAGAAAAGATCCGAGCATATATTTAATGGGAGAAGAAGTAGCAGAATATAACGGTGCTTATAAAGCATCCAAGGGAATGCTTGATGAATTCGGTTACAAAAGAATTGTAGACACACCAATTTCAGAGCTGGGATTTTCTGGTATTGGTATAGGATCTGCTATGAATGGATGCCGACCAATTATTGAATATATGACGTTTAATTTTTCTCTTGTAGCTATAGATCAAATCATAAATAATGCGGCAAAAATCCGACAGATGAGTGGAGGACAATGGAGTATTCCTATTGTATTCAGAGGGCCTACCGGATCAGCAGGTCAATTGGGAGCTACACATTCACAAGCATTTGAAAACTGGTATGCTAATTGTCCTGGATTGAAAGTAGTCATTCCTTCTAATCCTTACGATGCTAAAGGACTATTAAAATCAGCTATCCGTGACGATGATCCAGTGATTTTTATGGAATCTGAACAAATGTACGGGGATAAAATGATGATTCCAGAAGAGGAATATGTCTTACCCATTGGGGTAACGGATATTAAAAGAATAGGAAAAGATCTAACGTTAGTATCGTTCGGTAAAATGATGAAAGTAGCTTTGTCATCTGCCGAGTTTCTTTCAACAGAAGGTATTGATATAGAAGTTATTGATTTACGAACAATACGCCCATTAGATTATGAACCTATTGTAAAATCGGTAAAAAAAACTAACAGACTAGTGATTCTTGAAGAATCCTGTCCTTTTGCATCTATTGCCTCTGAAATTGCTTACTTTGTTCAAAAAACAATATTTGATTATTTAGATGCTCCTATTATAAAGATCAATGTTCAAGATGTTCCAGCTCCTTATGCCCCTAATCTGATAAATAAATGGTATCCTAATTCATATAAAGTAATTGAAGTTATAAAAAATCTTTTATACTGCAGAAGCTAAAGATCAGTATAAATAAAAGCACGTTGTGGAATAAATATTTATTTCTTCACAAGTGTTATTAGTTCTACAACTACTTTACCTCTATAGTAAAGCTTATTATTGTCCCAATGAGCACGATGATATAAGTGTGTTTTTCCTGTCGTAGAACAATAAGTAAGCTGAGGTAACATCGCTTTGCAATGAGTTCTCCTTTTATTCCTCCTGGATTTAGATTGTCTTCTTTTAGGATTAGGCATACTTGTTTTTTTTTAAATTTTTCATTTTGTACATTGAAAGGAATACAACAACATACTTCATGTACTCCAGCGGAATCTCTCAGTAGGTTACATAAGGGCATCTAAGATTACTTGAAGACAGGAAGGTCCGTAATGTTTATTTTTTTTTATCATTTAATATTTTGAATAATTTATTTATCATCCCATTGACAAATATTCTACTTTTTTCAGTTGAATACATTTTTGTAATTTCTATATATTCGTTCATTGTTACTCGTGAGGGTATACTTGGGAAATGGAGAAATTCGCATATAGACATTTGCAAAATAATCAAATCTAAAATGGCTATTCTTTCAAGGTTCCAATTTTTAGAAGTTTTACGAATCAATGCATTGAATTCATTTTTGTATATAAAAGTTTTATGAAAAAGCTTATGAACAAAATATTTGTTATCATAGATATTGTAGAGATGAAAGTTATTAGGTGTGCTTGGGGTTATAAATTTTAATGTATTATATACCATTATATTAGCTGGATATAAATCATCAACCCATGTTATGTAGTCTTCTTCTAAACACTCATAAAGTTTATCATGATTAGCGAAATTTTCTTCATAATAATGCAAAATAAAATTTTTATCTTCTTCAAACGAACTTTTTACAGTTGAACAATAATCGTGATAAAGTGGAAGTGTATATAATTCTTTAAAAAGAATCAATAAATAATCGTCATAATTATTCCAACTAAGTTGCTTATTATCATTAATATATTGGCATAGTTTCTTATTCTTTGAAAGAATGATTAACAGCTTATTATCAGCTAATTTATCTACTGGGAATCTTTTTTTTTCATGTAATCCGAGAAGAAGACTAAGTAAATATATGTATAGATCAAAAATTTTTTCTATACTATGAAACATATTGGATTCTACTATTTGAGTATCTTCATTTGATATGTGTTGGGCGTACAAAAATTGCATTACTTTAGTTCTAAAATTATTTATTACCAACATTGATTAATAATTATTTGACGTGTTACGTCAGATGATAACCGTTGATTATTCGCTTGTGCTTCTAAGAGAACTAACCTTATTACGTTAACCTGTCAAGATAGGATTGGAGAATGTTTATTTGTGAGCTATGACGAAGTTTTCTACATGCCTTATCTTTTATCTGTCTCACTCTCTCTCTAGTAAGGTCATGTTCTTTTCCTATTTCCTCTAGAGTCCGAGGAGGGTGACCATCTAGTCCGAAACATTTTTTAGTAATCTCACGTTCACGTGGCGTGAGATCATTCATTAAACTAACAATATCAATTCGTAAAGATTCTTGAATAAGATTTTCATCAGGAATAGGTGATTCATTGGAATGAATTATATCATATAAATTATAGTCTTCCCCTTCAGCTAATGGGGCATCCATAGAAACAGATCTAACCGAATTTTTTATAGATTCTTTTACATCGTCTTCATGGATATCAAGTACTTCTCCAATTTCTCGAGTTGAGGGTAAACGTTCATACTTTTGTTCTAACTGTGCTAAAGTTTTATTAATCTTGCTGATTAATGCACATTTATTCATGGGCAAACGCACCAGACGTGAACATTCAGCAATAGCTTGCATAATGGATTGACGACACCACCATACAGCATAAGAAATGAATTTAAATCCTTTCGTCGGATCGAATCTCTTAGCAGCCTTTATAAGGCCCAAATTTCCCTCATTGATAAGATCTCCTAAACTTAGTCCTTGATTTTGATACTGTTTACTTACAGATACCACAAATCGTAAATTTGCCTTCACAAGTTTATTAAGAGCTACTTCATCTCCTTTTTGAATCCGCAGTGCTAATTCTACCTCCTCTTCAGGAGTAAGTAAAGATTCTTTTCCTATTTCATGTAAATACTTATCAAGAGAAGGCATTTCCCGATTAGTTACTTGCTTAGTAATTTTAAGTTGTCTCATAATATTATCGTGTCAGTATACTATTTTCTACCTTTAGGTAAAAGAACTTTTCTAGAAATTATAATTTTTCCATTCCTATCATCAATTCCCATGAGTTTGACCTGGATTTTATCTCCGATTTTTAGAACATCTTCTACTTTATCCAATCGCTCCCAATTAATCTCCGATATGTGAAGGAGATATTCTTTACCAGGAATTATCTCTACAAAAGCCCCGAATTTTTTAATTGATTTAACCTTAGCATCGTATATACCCTTTATTTCTGGAACAAAAGAAATCGCTTTAATTCTTTGTACCGCTTTATCAATTTTGTCTTGATGCTTTCCAACAATTTCTACAAATCCAATTTTTCCTTTTTCTTCTATAGAAATTACAGTATTAGTTTCGTCCTGAATTTCTTGAATCATTTTTCCCCCTGTACCAATAACTGATCCTATAAACTCTTTAGGAATTTCTAAAACAGATATCTTAGGAGCATGGGGTTTTATAGATTTTCTGGGGAGAGATAATGTTTTTAGCATTTCATTTAAAATATATATACGTCCTTCATAGGCTTGTTTTAGAGCTTTTTCAAGAATTTGAAAAGAAATACCTTCTTCTATTTTAATGTCCATTTGACAAGCGGTAATTCCTTTTGCCGTACCAGCTACTTTAAGATCCATATCACCAATATGATCCTCTTCACCTAAAATATCGTAAAGTATTACTTCTTTACCATGCTCTATTATTAATCCAATAGAAATCCCTGAAACTGGGAGTTTAATAGGTATTCCTGCATCCATAAGAGCAAGGGTTCCTGCACAAATAGTTGCCATAGAAGAGGATCCATTAGATTCAAAAATATCAGATACCATACGAATAGTGTAAGGATTTCCTTCAGGAATAACATTTTTTAGTGCCCGTTGCGCCAAATTTCCATGTCCTATTTCACGACGTGATATTCCTCGTATAGTTCGGACATCTCCAGTAGAAAAAGGAGGAAAATTATAATGGATGTAAAATTTTTCTTTTTCTTCTTTAAGGGCATTATCTATACGGTTGGCATCAACCGATGATCCAAGTGTTACGGTAGTTAACGATTGAGTTTCTCCACGAGAGAATATCGCAGAACCATGCACGCTAGGAAGATAGTCTACACAGCATTGTATCGGTCTAATTTCTTTTGAAGAACGTCCATCTATGCGATGATTTTCAGATAGTATCAATGTCCGTATAACTTTTCTCTTTATTTCTTCGTAATAATAATGTGCTAAACTTTCCTTTTCTTTCCACATTTCTTCTGTAAAGTGCAACTTTACTTCATTGAATATATTCCTGTATTTTTCAATAAGTTGTTTCTTATCAGAAGAATATTTTGAAGCTTTATATGTTTTATCAGAAGTTATCTTCTGAATTTTATCATAAAGTTCTTTATCCTGTACTTCATAAAAATGATCAAATCTTTTAGTACTAAATTTTTCTAGTTTATAGGCTAAACGTATCTGTGCATTTACCTGATCTTTTATAACTTCCTGTGCGAAAGCAATTGCGGATAATATTTCTTTTTCTGATATTTCTTTCATCTCCCCTTCTATCATAATAAGGGCTTCTTTAGAAGCTCCAACAATCATATCGATATCATATTTTAAAATTTCTTCTATATTGGGATGAATAATGAATTTGTTATTACAACGTACAATGCGGACCTCGGAAATAGGTCCATTAAAGGGGATATCCGAAACAGCTAATGCTGATGAAGCTGCTAATCCTGCTAATCCATCTGGTAAGACTGAGTTATCATAAGAAAGCAGTGAAATCATAATCTGTATTTCAGCATGGAATTTTTTTGTAAAAAAAGGTCTTAATACACGATCTACAATACGAGGGATTAAAATTTCTCTATACGTAGGACGCACTTCTCTCTTGAAAAATCCACCAGGAATTTTACCGGTCGCATAATATTTTTCTTTATAGTCTACAGTAAGAAGTAAAAAACCTGTATTTTTCTTTATAGTTTCTTTGGAAGCTACAACAGTAGCTAAAATCATAGTATTTCCCATTTTTACAACAACGGAACCATCAGACTGTTTAGCTAGAAATCCAGTTTCTATATGAATCCTACGACCGTATGTGATAGATATTTTTTCTGAAATAATACTTGATTTTTTCATATAAAATTATTTTCTTAGGTTCAATTCTTTTATTATTATCCTATATCGATTAATATCAAAATTTTTTATGTACTTAAGTAGTTTTCTGCGTTTTCCTACTAGATTAATGAGAGATTTTTGAGTATGAAAATCTTTTCTATGTTTTTTAAGATGTTCAGTCATATGCTTTATTCTCTGAGTAAGAAGAGCAATTTGACCTTCTGAAGAACCCGTATTAGTAACTAATGTACCGAATTTGTCTAAAATTTTTTGGGAAGTGGTTAAAGTGGTTAAAGTGGTTAAAGTGGTTAAAGTGGTTAAATACATAATTATATTATATATAGACTAATATATAGACTAATATGCTAAACTAATATGCTAAACTAGACTAATATGCTATGGAGCAGTTTTTTTATTATATAGATTATGAAATATTATGAAATATTATGAAATATTAAAAAAACATTTTATTATGAAAAAAGGAATTCATCCCAAAAACTATAGATTGGTAGCTTTTAAAGATATGAGTAGTGAGGAAATATTCCTATGCCGTTCTACAGCTGAAACTAAAGATCAAATAGAAATAGATAATGTAAAATATCCACTAATAAAAATAGAAATATCTAGTAGTTCACATCCTTTTTTTATTGGTAAAATGAGATTTGTAGATACCGCTGGTAGAGTGGATAAATTTCTAACAAAATACAAGAATTACGGAAAAACTAATTTTTAAAGATTGGAAAAATCTAAATATTATCCCACTCACAAATTGCTGTCGGAGTGATATTGATATTATCGAATATTCCTTTAATGTATTTTATTTGAGCAGTCATAGCAATCATAGCTGCGTTATCAGTAGTATATTCTAATGGAAGGAGATGCAATTTCCAATTTTTTTCATTTGAAGCTTGTAAAAATTTTCTACGTAATCCAGAATTAGCTGAAACACCTCCTGATAAGGCAATTCTAAAAATACCTGTTTTATAAATAGCCTGGTAGACTTTATCGAATAATATATTGACTAAAGTGTACTGTACTGATGCACAAATATCGTGTATATTATTTATAATAAAATTTGAATCATATTGTAACTTTTTTCGAATGAAGTATAAAAATTGCGTTTTAAATCCGCTAAAGCTCAAATCTAGATTTTTTATTTGTGGTTTTGAAAAAAGGAATTTTTTATATTTCCCTTTCTGTGCATAACGATCTATCCATATCCCTCCAGGATATCCTAGACCAAGAATTTTAGCTGCCTTATCAAAAGCTTCTCCCACGGAATCATCAATGGTTTTCCCAAGTAAAGTCATTTTAAAATAATCGTCTACTTGTACTATTTGTGTATGTCCTCCGCTGACAGTAAGGCATAAAAATGGAAATTTCGGAGTGGAATTAAGTTCATTTCTTATAAAGTGAGCTAGAATATGTGCTTGTATATGATGTACGCTAATAATCGGAATGTCCCATGCTATAGCCAAAGACTTAGCAAATGAACTTCCTACTAGCAAGGATCCTATCAGACCTGGTCCACGTGTAAAAGCTATAGCATCAATTTTATTTCTGTTCGATAACATAATAGCTTGATGAACTAATGGAACAATCTCTTTTTGGTGATATCTAGAAGCAAGTTCAGGAACTACTCCTCCATAATAGTTATGTACTTGTTGAATTCCAATAATATTGGAAAGTACAACATCACCTTTCATAATAGACACAGCGGTGTCATCACAAGAAGATTCTATAGCAAGTATAACAGGATATTTTTTCATGGATAACACTATGAAAGATTAACATAAGGAAAAAACTTTTGATGGGATTAATTAATATGTATCAATTCTTGCTTCCTTATTATATATTACAGAGATCTGACGGTGATTTTAATCACGATAACAACTATTCGCACTCTCCTTAGCAGGAGTAAGTATTATTCAAAGAAATACGGAGGGAGGGTTGCCAGAGTGGTTAATGGAGCAGTTTGCTAAACTGTCGGCGAGAAATCGTCGCGTGGGTTCAAATCCCACACTCTCCGCGGAGAACGTAGAACGGAGTGTGGCGTAGTCTGGTATCGCGCCTGGTTTGGGACCAGGAGGTCACAGGTTCGAATCCTGTCACTCCGACGAAGATTTTAAAGGTCACGTAGCTCAGATGGATAGAGCAACTGCCTTCTAAGCAGTCGGTCGCAGGTTCGAGACCTGCCGTGATTACTACATATTTGATGAGTGTCCACGACTGGATAGTGTCCACGACTGGATTCGAACCAGCACATTCTTTCGAATACCACTCCCTCAAAGTAGCGTGTCTACCAATTCCACCACATGGACTTAATAGGTTTGATAAAAATTATTTACAGGTTGTAATGACAAGGCCCCCTTTCTTTTCCCCAAATATATTAACCCTGTATCTGCTGGTAATAGCAAAAATACCAAGTTACTCCTATACTTGAAGCCTAAGTCTTTATTTTTTGTTTTTTATCATATTTATTATCTTAGTAAAACAATACTGATAGATACTGTGCATATGAATATTGCTTTGATAGGATACGGAAAGATGGGAAAAGCTGTAGAAAAAATAGCCAGAAATCGTAACCATCAAATTGTCTTAATAAGCACGTGTACTCCTGATCTTACAACCCTTAAAGAGCTAAATATAGCTATAGAATTTAGTATCCCTGAAGCAGCTTTTAAAAATGTAAAAATTTGTTTAGAAAACAATATTCCTGTAGTTTGCGGAACGACTGGTTGGTTAGATCAACTTTCAGAAATAAAATCCTTGTGTCAAGAAAAAAACGGAACTTTTTTATATTCTTCTAATTTTAGTATAGGAGTTAATTTATTTTTTGAGATTAATCGGATATTTGCACATCTAATAGCGCCTTATAAGGAATATGAAGTCTCTATAGAAGAAAAACATCATACAGAAAAAAAAGACACTCCTAGTGGAACTGCGATGACTTTGGCTAAAGCAATATTAAATGAAGGAAAAGATGAACGAAAAAACCAATTAGTGATTACTTCTCAACGTATTGAGCATGTAATAGGTATACATACAATACGTTATCATTCCACTATAGACGATATTAGTTTACAGCATAGAGCTAATAATCGTGAAGGTTTTGCTCTTGGAGCTGTTGTAGCTGCTGAATGGGTATATAAAAAAAAAGGTCTTTTTTCTATGAAAGATGTTTTAGGAGTATAATATATGATCTGTATTCTAATTTTTTCGTCACTTTATCAAAAAGCTGTCCGAAATATCTGGTAAGCAGCTATACCAATTTATAGCTTTTGGGTAAAAATTACTCATAGACCAAAATGGTGTGCCCATAATTGGTGGAATGATGTATCCAATTATGTTGGTAGATTTCGTTTGTTGTTTCGATAAAAACAAAATTTAATAACTTTTATATAAATTCTAATAAAGAATTCATCATAGTAGAAAAACGTCCGTAAACAGTACTTTCATAATTTTTGTTTGCAATAGTATTTTCTTCTTTTGTGCATACTTATCTTATTCAGACCGACTTCGTTTATGGAACGAACTTTAATGATAGGGTACTGTATTTTTGTAAGTCAACTTCATTATGGGTTCCGAATTCCTATTCCCCCTAAAGGATTACCCTTTATACAATTCCCGTAATGGGAATCCGATCAGATATAAATAACCTACGACTTCCTTATATTAGGTTACCAGCCATCACTCCTATTAGGAATAGGAGATCTTGTAGTATTTAATTTTCCATCCGATGATACAAACGCAACAGATAGAAAAGATCATTACATTAAACGTTGCGTGGCTATTTCTGGAGAAACATTGGAAAGAGAAACATTGGAAATTCAAGCTCGGAAAGTGAATGGGTAAAAAAATTCTTCAAAAGAATATGCTTATATCGTGCAAACCAAAGATAAGCCTCTCAATGAGAATTTTAGAATTTTTGAAATTACAGATATACAATTTATAGAAAATCGTAATAATTCCGATATAAAAAATTGACAACGTCAAAAAATATTTATTCCCAAGAAGACTAAAAGAATTATATATTTTTATGTACCTAAAAAAGGAGATGTGATACAAAAAAAAATATCATCACAAATTATGAAGGGCATAAAACATCTTTTTTAGATATGGAAAAATAGTAACTCACTACAATATAGAGAAGAATTATTATTTTATGATGGGAGATAATCGTAATAATTCATTTGATTACCGATATTGGGGTTTTTAAATGGTCCCGTGTTAAGACTCTTTATAAGTTTCTTTATACTAGTAATTCTCGTTCTATATTTTCTATATAGTCTAATGAATCCTCAAGACGAAAATTGAGTTCGGGAATTTTTCTAATTTGATTTCGAAGACGTTGTCCTAAAAGGTGTTTATAATATAGGTGTTTATCTATTATTTCTTGTAAAATTTTTCTGTTTTCCTTTTTTGGGGAAAAAATACTTAAATATATCTTAGCTGAACTAAGATCCGAACTAATATGTACTCTTATTACACTAATCAACAATCCATTATTTACTGTTTCATAACGAAATATACTTGCTAACTCTTTTTGAATGAGTACTGTAATTTTTTTATTTCGTATGCTTACCATATATTTCAACTTTTTCGTGTCCCCATCACACTTGCTTACCTGTTTGCAAAACAATCAAATTTGTTGTAAAATTATGTAATTCTTGGGTCCCATAGCTCAGTTGGTTAGAGCACCTGACTCATAATTAGGTGGTCGCTGGTTCGATCCCAGCTGGGACCACCATGGAACACGTAATTAACTTAACCGTATAAGCAGTTTACGCAAGAAAGGGTTTCGTTTTCTACTCCACGTTCTGAGATCTTTTCCAGGACGAAATTATAACGTCCTTTGCGAACTACATAGATATTATATTCTGCGGGAGCGGTTGCGGTAGCGGTTGCGGTAGCGGTTGCGGTAGCGGTTGCGGTAGCGGTTGCGGTAGCGGTTGCGGTAGCGGTTGCGGTAGCGGTTGCGGTAGCGGTTGCGGTAGCGGTTGCGGTAGCGGTTGCGGTAATCCAGGTTCAGTATGATGCTAAACATAGCGTTGGCCAATACGCTTCCCTCTTTCCCGTCAGCATTTATGAGTTCATTCGCACCAATCATAATGGGGTTTTACGTGCATCTATCACCTGTACCTTGATATTGTCACGAACCACTACTATTTTTTTATAATGAATTCTCGAGAATAAGTAATCTTTTCTTTAATAAGCAATCTTTAATAAGCACACTACTGTATTAACTACTGTATTCACTACTGTATTAACTACTGTATTCACTACTGTATTAACTACTGTATTAACTACTGTATTAACTACTGTATTACAAGTACGAAAATATAAAGAAATGACACTAAACTATCATACACCAATACTTATCAATCAAATTTTAGATTACCTTATTATCGATCCAAAAGGTACTTATATAGACGCCACATTTGGTGGAGGAGGACATAGCAGAGCTTTGTTAAAACTACTTGAAAAACAAGGAAAAATACTAGCTTTCGACCAAGATGAAGAAGCTATTCAAAATAACATTGTTCAAGATCATCGGCTCGAGCTTTTTCATCAAAATTTTCTCCATATTGAAAATCTTTTACGTTTCAAGGGGATTTCTAAAGTCTCTGGAATTTTAGCTGATTTAGGGGTGTCTTCTCATCAGTTAGATACCGCAGAACGAGGATTTTCTATGCGTTTTGATCATGATATAGATATGCGAATGAATAAAAAAGCTAAACAATCTGCTAAAACTATCATCAATACTTATTCAGAAGAAAAATTATACAGGATTTTTTCAGAATTTGGAGAATTGAAAAACTCTAGAAAATTGGCTAAAGCAATTGTTGTTAAAAACCGGGAAAAGCCGATAGAAACGACTTTTGAATTGATCAAAAGTATTGAAAATGAATTTGATTATAAAAAAATCAAGTTTTTAGCACGAGTATTCCAAGCATTAAGAATGGAAGTCAACGGAGAAATAAAGGCGTTAAAACAATTGTTAATTAGTATACGAAGGATACTTAAAAAAGGTGGACACGTTGCTATTATATCTTATCATTCATTAGAAGATAGATTAGTGAAACAATTCTTTAAGAACGGAAGGTTTGATCAAACCCCTGAAGAAGACTTTTATGGAAAAAAATTCCGACCTTTTCTGGTATTATCAAATAAACCTATTTTTCCTTCAGAGGAAGAAATTCGTAAAAATCCACGTGCGAAAAGTGCTCGTCTAAGAGTTGCGGAAAAAATATAGAAATACGTAACTTCATTACTCTTTGGTGGATGTAGCTCAGTTGGTTAGAGCATTAGATTGTGGTTCTAAGGGTCGCCGGTTCGATCCCGGTCGTCCACCCTAACCCTACATCATAACGTTAATTTATGATAACATACGGCGAATACGAGCAAAAGCTTCCTTAAGATTTTCTTCAGAAGAAGCATAGGAAATTCTTATACAATTTTCATCTCCAAAAGGTCCTCCTCCAACAGTAGCCACATGAGCATGATTTAGTAGATACATAGCTAAGTCATCAGAATTAGAAATTCTTACACCAGAAAAAGTTTTTCCAAAAAGATCTGAAACATCTGGAAAAATATAAAATGCTCCCTGTGGAATATTGGAATGAAACCCGGGAATATTAGATATTTCTTCCAAAACCATATCCCTACGTTTTTTAAACGTATTAATCATATAACTAATTTTTTCATAAGAGGCTTTTAAAGCGCTAATAGCTGCTTTTTGTGCAATAGAATTGGCTCCTGAAGTAGTCTGTCCCTGAATTTTCTCACAAATTTGAGCCAGCCATTCTGGTGCCCCAATATATCCAATTCTCCAACCTGTCATAGCAAATGCCTTGGAAAGTCCGTTTACAGTAACTGTTTGTTCGTATACTTCTGGAAATTCTGCAATGCTAGTGTAAGTATCTAAATAATTAATATGTTCATATATTTCATCCGAAATTATCATAAGTTGTGGATGCTTGGCGAAAACCTCAGAAAGATACTTTAATTCTTTACGAGAATATATACTTCCTGAAGGATTACATGGTGAGCTAAAAATAAATATTTTTGACCGAGATGTAATAGCATTTTCTAGACTTTCAGGGGAAATTTTAAAATCAGTTTGTAAAGTTGTGGGAATGATCACCTGTCTAGCCTCACATAAACTAGCCATTTCATAATAGCTAACCCAATAAGGAGCAGGAATAATTATTTCGTCTCCTGGATTAATAAGTGCTAAAAAAATATTAATCAGCGATTGTTTTCCTCCAGTAGATATTACTATCTGAGATGGCTTGTAATTCAGTCTATTATCTCTTAAAAATTTTTTACACACTTCTTCTCTCAACTCTAAATAACCAGATACAGGAGTATAATAATGATGTCCATCATCGATGGCTTTTTTCGCTGCTCCTAAGACAAAATCAGGAGGAGAAAAATTAGGTTCACCTACGCTCAAGTTAATTACATCATGTCCTTGTGCTGTAAGATTTCTAGCTCTTGCAGACATGGCGAGAGTTTGAGAGTATCTCAGATTTTTCAATCTATTGGAAATACTTTGCATTCTTTCCGTCATTTAAATATATATGCATATTTTAGAGAAATATTTTACAGAACTTACTGCTCATCAGTATGAGCAGTTTTTTGAAATGAAAACTATTTACGAATATTGGAATGCACGAATGAATTTGATTTCTAGAAAAACAATAGATAATTTTTATCAACAGCATGTGCTTCATTCCCTTGTAATAGCTAAAATCTCTCCATTTTTACCTGGAGCTAGGATCATGGATGCAGGGACAGGTGGAGGATTTCCAGGAATTCCTTTGGCAGTTTTATTTCCTAATAGCCAATTTTTATTAGTAGATTCTATTGTAAAAAAAATTCGAACAGTTACAGAAATTTATAAAGAATTAAATCTTCATAATGTATACACTGAATGTACACGTATAGAACAGTGGAAAGAGAATTTTGATTTTATCATTTCTCGTTCTGTTACAAGATTAAGTCAATTAGTTCATTGGACTTCAGGAAAATTTTTTAAAACTTCACATCATGCATTAAAAAATGGTCTTTTGTGCTTGAAAGGTGGAGATATAAGTAGTGATATTAAAAATTTGCCCCAAGCTAGAGAATATGCTATAAGCAATTATTTTGATGAGTTCTTCTTCAAAAAGAAAAAAATCATTCACCTACCTAGTAGGTGATGACGAATAATATATTTATAACGGATTTTACTTATGAAACATAATATAAACGATAATAATTACACTGCTGATAATATTCAGTCGTTAGAGGATATTGATCATGTTCGTATAAGACCATCTATGTATATAGGAAATATAGGACTAAGAGGGATTCATAATATGATTAATGAGGTTATAGACAATTCTGTAGATGAGGCTATGGCAGGATATTGCGATAAAATTTGGGTGACAATACATGATGATAATTCCATAAGTGTACTTGATAATGGTAGAGGGATTCCGATAGATCTTCATAAAAAAGAAGGAAAATCGGCACTTGAGGTGGTCATGACAAAGATAGGGGCAGGAGGGAAATTTCATAAGGATTCATATAAAGTATCTGGAGGGTTGCACGGTGTTGGAATTTCTTGCGTTAATGCCCTTTCTAGCTATTTAATTGCTTTCGTGTATAAAGAAGGAAAAATTTATTACCAAAAATATATCCGTGGAAAAGCTTTGGAAGAAGTAAAAATCATAGGAAAATCTAACCAACGTGGTACTAAAGTACAATTTCATCCTGATGAAAAGATATTCAAAATCATAGAATATGACTATGAGATTTTGGCTAATCGCTTGAGGGAGCTATCGTTCCTTAATAGAGGACTTTCAATTTTTTTAATTGATGAAAGGACTATTTATGATAGTGGATTTCCAAACAAAGAAACTTTTTTTTCTCAAATTGGGCTAAAAGAATTCATTCTATTTATAGAAGCAAATAAAGAGCCTTTAATACAAGAAGTAATATATATAGAAGGAGAACTGGAAAATATTACAGTTCAGGTAGCCATGCGTTATAATATCTCATTTAATGAAGATATTCGTTCTTATGCAAACAATATTAATACCAAAGAAGGCGGGACGCACTTGTCTGGATTTCGAAGGGCTCTTACTCGTACGCTAAAAAAATACGTCGATGAATTAAACTTTCTTTCCAAAGAAAGAATAGAGGTTACAGGTGATGATTTCCGAGAAGGATTAACGGCGGTAATTTCAGTAAAAGTTCTGGATCCACAGTTCGAAGGGCAAACAAAAACTAAACTAGGAAATACCGAAGTAAGCGGTGTAGTAGATAGAATTGTTGGAGAAATGCTCTATGATTATTTAGAAAGACATCCCATTGAAACTAAAAAAATTCTTGAAAAAGCGTTATTATCAGCAAGGTCACGACAAGCCTCAAAACGTGCCCGTGAGCTTATACAGAGAAAAAAACCAATTATTATAAATGAATTATCTGGAAAATTAGCAGACTGTTCATCAAATGATCCGACTTCTTGCGAGATTTATATAGTAGAAGGGGATTCAGCAGGTGGAACAGCTAAACAAGGACGAGATAGAGAATTTCAAGCTATATTACCCTTGCGGGGTAAAATTTTGAATGTAGAGAAGTCTGTTCAGTATAGAGTGTTCGTAAATGAAGAAATAAGAAACATATTTACGGCTTTGGGGGTCTCTATAGAGAATGAGGAAAAGCTACTAAGTAGTCCATCGTTAAACATTGACAATCTTCGCTATCATAAGATTATTATTATGACTGATGCTGATATTGACGGAAGCCACATCTCTACCCTAATATTAACTTTCTTTTTTCGATATATGAAAAGTCTTATAGAAAATGGATATATATATATTGCTACCCCACCTCTTTTTTTAATAAAAAAGGGGAACAAACACACCTATGCTTGGAACGATAAAGAGCGTGAAAAAATTATAGAAGATTTAGGTGGTCTGAAAGGAGTAAATATACAACGTTACAAAGGATTAGGAGAAATGAATGCTGATCAATTATGGTATACGACAATGAATCCAAAGAACCGGATTCTTAGAAAAGTAACTATAGAGAATTATATTGAGGCTGATAGGATTTTTTCTATACTTATGGGAGATGATGTTTCTTCTCGCAGGAATTTTATAGAAAAAAATGCTGTGTATGCACATATTGATTACTAATTTATAAATGTTAAGCTTCTTTTTTTTGAAGAAGGAAAGATTTTACTGGTAGATCAACCTAATTTTAGGTGGTGAAAAGAATTCGTTGGAAGATCTGCAGATTTGTCAATATTAAAAAAATCAAAGTCGTACATGCTGGAACTCTCGATCCAAAAGCTACTGGACTATTGATAGGATGTACAGGAAAAGCTACTAAGGAAACAGAAAAAGACTATAAAATTTACAGTGGGACCCTAAAACTTGGGGCTACTACTCCTTGTTACGATTATGAAATGTAAGAAGATAAAATATTCCCCATTGATCATATACAAATTTATGAAACCGCTAAAAAATAATGCAACAACCACCAATTTTTTCAGCCCTTCAACAAGAAGGAAAACGTCTTTATAAAATGGCAAGAAAAGGAATTAAGATCGAAACAACGTTAAGAGAAGTATAAGTAGAAATTTGAGGGTCCATTGTGGAAAAGGTCCGTATATTAGTTCACAATTTTGTAGATTCACCGCAGGGCCTAACAAATCAATGGGTATACAATAAACGACGTAGATACAACCTATTGGCCTTAAATTGACCTATACTATGAACATCTGTACACGTAATCGGTGATATATTGCAATGGAATATAAATTCGTTAAGTTTTCACTATTCCCATTATCTGGAAATCTCACTCGCAATACCTCTATAAATAGTATATTAGATATGTTTTTCCTGAACTTAATTGAATTATCCAATCTCACCATGCCTCCGAAGAATTTTCATCCATGTTTTATTTTAAATTTCACTATTTTTTTTGACAGCCATTTTTTAAATCTATGTTCAGCCTCAGTATTATCAAAAACCCCTTTACGAACACCATCAATAAGATGTTTCTTATACATAACTCCAGAATTAGATAATATAGAACGAACTGTATCTGTAGGCTGAGCTCCTTTCTGTAACCATGAGATCGCTCTCTCAATACTAAGTTCAATAGTAGAGGGATCCGTTAACGGATTATAAAGACCTAATTTTTCTATAAATTTTCCATCTCTTGGAGAACGAGAATCGGCTACTACTATATGATAAACAGGATTATATTTCCTTCCGTATCGTTGAAGACGAATTTTTGTGGCCATAAAATATCTCTTTAAATTTTCATAATATATTTATGAGGGACCCGTGGTGTAACGGTAGCACAGCAGATTTTGGTTCTGTTAGTCGGGGTTCGAATCCCTTCGGGTCTACAATTCCTCTGTTTCTAATACCCATTCAGTCATAAGTCAGAAAGGTAAATCATCAAATTCTTCCTTTGTATCTGATCTAGTTTCATTAATTTTTTCTATTTTCCATCCCTGTATAGAGTTGAAATACTTTGCAATTCCTTCAGGATTTATCCATTCTCGACCCCGTAGGTTAATGGATATCTTTACTTTATCGTTCGGGTAAATAGAATTAAGTAACTCTGTTTTCCCTTGAATAAATTCTATCAATAGATGTTGAGGATATTGTTCTTCAGTGGTAAGCACTAACTCTCTTTTTCTAAATCCCTTAGACAAAATTTTAGTCTTTGATATTTTTTTTACTTTTCCTGATATTTCCATAAATTATATATTATATTTTATATTTACTAAATATACGATAAAATAAATTTTATAGAGTATCTAATTTAAAACGGGCTTCTTCGCTAAGCATAGAAGGGTTCCATGGAGGATCAAAGGTTAAATCAATTTCTACATTTCTTACTCCACCAATATCCTTAATTTTTCTTTTTACCTCCTCACGGAGATAATTAGCTACAGGACAGTTAGGAGAAGTAAGTGTCATAATAATTTTGACATCTACCTTATCGATTATTTTAATATCATATATTAAACCTAGATCATAAATATCTATAGGAATTTCATAATCATAGATTGATTGCAATACTGCAATAATACGTTCTTTAGAAATATTGTTTTGTTCTTCTATAATTGACACATCCGAATTATTTATCCAATAAATAAACATGATATATACGAAATTCTTGAATCGCTTCTACAGTAACCTCATAACGCACTTGCTTTATTTGTTAGGGGAACGGTAATCAGAAGTATACTCTCGTAAATAAACGACTTTTAAAATTATAACACTGGCAGCTGAAGATTTTCAGGCCTATAACAGACTGTGTTGAAGTAAACATTTCGTTTTATAAAGAAAGTTTTTTAGCTCCTTAAAACGGATTAGTTTACCTACTGGGCTATAAAATTATTTCGCTCATAAGTTCTAGCGGATATTTTTTTGTAGTCCCTGAACGAAGCATATCTAAGCATATCTAAGCATATCTACAACCTTAATTAAACCTAGATCCGGTTGGCCACATCCACAGTACAGTCATCACTATAGAGAATGTCGTCAGAATCGTACACGTTGTAAACTATTCAGATATTTATTGGCTACTCGCTGTATATCTTCGCACCGAATAGAACGGTAATGATTATCAGTAGATTGCGCAATTACAGCGAGCAATTACAGCGAGCAATTACAGCGAGCAATTACAGCGAGCAATTACAGCGAGCAATTACAGCGAGCAATTACAGCGAGCAATTACAGCGACATATATACCCAGCAATGGTCAGCGTAGCATTGTATAATCATTCTCGTCAGCTGTATTGAGATCCAAACTACTTAACGTTGAGTTTATTATCAACTCTGGCATGTAACAGACGCAACAAGTATGATATTCTCCACGACCAATAAACCTCTACAACCCGTATTCTTATACCCTACGTGGTCCAGTATACGGAACTAAAGGGTGATAACATGTAATCCGTTATCAATGGTGGATCGTATATACTTTGAGAGTTGGTGTATTCTTAGAGAATTTTCCTTTAGATGAAATATTCAAAAAAGAAAATCCGTTTATTCCTTAGCATTGGGATATTTTTTTCTATCGTGTTTCAACCGATTAGAGCACAAACGTACATCAACCGATTAGAGCACAAACGTACATCAACCGATTAGAGCACAAACGTACATCAACCGATTAGAGCACAAACGTACATCAACGTAAATGTTGAAAAAGGCGCTAGTCTTTTTAAGACTAATTGTACTTCTTGTCATTCTACCGATATGACTAAAAAACTTATAGGCCCAGCGCTGTATGGCGTCACTAACAAGAGAAATAGTGAATGGATCAAGAATAATAAAGATTTAATAAAAAGCGGAGATAAAGACGCTATTTCGATCTATAAAGAATATGGGAAGATAGACATGAACCCTTTTCCTCAGCTTTATGACACAGATATAATCCTCCTTAAAAAACTTCTGAAATACAACCATAAGATCCTAGTGAAACCTTGATTAGGCTAGTTATACTAGGGTTTTGATTTTACTGATTCTGAGAATATACACGCTTGTTCGCATAATAGATGAAGAGTACCATGAAAAAAATCCCGTCGTATTGGGGATATTCGTTAGATGGGATTATTGACGTGAATAAGGTATATCAGCCCAATCAAACGATTTATTTCTCTCATTCAAATAGATTGGCATTCTAGCGCAAAATATGGAAAAGTATCTGGAATTCCTTCTGCGAATATATGTCTGAATTGCCATGTTAGTATCACGGAATATAACGTCGATTAGATTGAAAATGGTAAATCTAAAATTTTTTAGACCAAAGAAATACAAAAAATTTATAAAGCTATAGGCCTAACCTATTCTAATAAAACTCACCCGATAAAATGGATAATATGCCTGATCATTCTCAGCATGTGGTAGCTGGAGAGGAAACAATCTAAGAATGTAGATGTGGTATGTAAAGTCTGTCATGGAGAAGTTCAAGATAAGGTAAAAATGGTTAATGTATGGGGTTAATTGTCATAGGACTACAGAAGTAAATATGGACAATAAATTACATGAAAAGTTGAAAAAACAACATAATGGTAAAAACCCGGTAAAAGTTACAGTAGATTCTGTAGGAGGAATAGAATGTGGTAAATGTCATTAACTTCATAAATAACTCGAAATGGGAAACACTACACGGAGAGAATTTCTAAAATGGATGGTATTTGGAATAGCTTCTGCTACATTAGCTAGTTGCACTGTTATCCTATCTATTCCATATTACACCAGGAATACCAGTATACTATGCTTCAACTATGTTTGATGGCTTCGATGGCAAAATACTGAATCTCTTCATAACGTATCGTCTCGTGTACAGGCTTCTTTACTTCTATTAGATGATAACGAACGGTTAAAAGGACCTTCAATTAAAAGACAGTCTGGATCATGGAATATGTTATTTCACAACTAAAAAAAATTACTTTCTTTTACCAGTCCATCTACGAAAAAGTATATCCAACAGCACGTTGGATTACTTCTGATGCATATTCTTCAGAAATACTAGGTATCCCACACTCCGATAATTAATTGTTTCCTTTGATGCAGATTTTTTAGGTAGTCCAGAGAGCTTAGCAAAAAAAAACCCGGTGCTAATAATACAACTGGAAAGCCTAACAGGTGCTCAAGTACATCATCTGTTATATATAAGACTATGCAAGGTGATTCTAACCATTATCTAGCACAAAAAATTAAAGGTTCGAAAGCAGTAGTTTTTGCTGACGGCAGTAAAGAGGCTTAGCTCTTTTAATCAATAAAAAAATTAGTAGCCATGCTCTAAACCTTTTCTTACTTGCGAAAGAAAGTAATGATTTATTATAGATCTTGAAAAAGGAGACATTTTAATAAATAATGCTAATCCTTTATATACAAAAAAATTAAAAACTTACCGGATAATTTTCTCCCAAAGAGGATGAAACTTACGATATGATGAAGGTATGGGCACCTACGAACCATTGGTTGTAAAGCTGGGTGAACCTATTACAGGGATCTCATGCAGCCTGTTATACAACCATTACAAGATTCTTTACTAATATGGAGATGGAGTTGGAGTAATCTAAGATATAAGCAAGAAAAATACATATCATAGCAGTAATCTGACCTATTCTGAAAAAATATTTGACCAGTGTTTCATCATTTAATGAAGCCTTTTTTCGTGGCTGCGTCTAAAACTAAAAAAAAGAAGGTTTTGAACTATATACTACAACGGCCTTAGGAGATGGAACTCAGTCCAATAATCCTTGGAGCTTCCTGATCCCATTACCCGTACTACTTGGTACACACTTTGGAAAAAACTGGTGATTCGTAATTGGCTCAGAGGAAATGGAGCAATGGATGGAGATTGTGTTTATCTAACAATGGGAAATATTACATTTAAAAATGTTCCTGTTTATATACAACCTGTACAAGCGTTGGGTTCCATAGGATACTAAAGGAAAAGTATCCTGTCAATCAGTAGGAATAAATGCTTACTATCTGGATGAGAATTTTAAGATTCTACAAAAAGGAATTAAATCTTCAATCAATTTTCTTGTGCGCAGTTACAACACACTATGGTCGGAAGAAATTCCATTGCTAGAGAAACCAAAAAAAAAAGAAAGAAGAGAAAATAAAAATTTATAAGGGAGATATTCCATTATATAAAATCACACTTTGGAAAGATAGATCTCAAGGTCATCATTTCCATCTTTCTATAGATTTATGCATAGGATGTGGATCATTGCATGTCATGCAGAAAACAATGTACCAGTGGTAGGTAAAGTCTCGTGATATGCATTGGTTACGTATAGATCGTTATTATTCTACTGAAGAAAGTTTCGTCAGTCTGGCCAAAAAGGGACTTTCACAAAAAAATATGTTTTCGTAGCCAGAAATGTCCAATATAATCCTAAGGTTATTTTTCAACCTGTTATGTGTCAGCATTGTAACAATGCACCTTGCGAAACAGTTTGTACGGGAGCAGCGACTTAACATGGACAAAACATGATGGCCTACAACCGGGGCGTTGGCACGCGTTATTGCGCTAACAATTGTCCTTACAAAGTTCGTAGGTTCAACTATGCTGAAAATTATATAGGGAGATATGCTGAAAATTATATAGGGAGATATGCTGAAAATTATATAGGGAGATATGCTGAAAATTATATAGGGAGAATGGCGCTTAATCCAGATGTAGTAGTACGAAGTAGAGGAGTAATGTTCTCTTTGTATTCATCTTACACAGGCTCCCAGAGCCAAAAATATAAAGGATGGTGAATTCCATACATTGTGCACTAAAGCCTGTCCTAAGGAGCTTTAAGTTTTGGTGGTTGGGCATTGATAGGTTGCAATGTTTTGATACCACAAGTACTCTGGTTCAGAGCTGGACGAAGAAGTTTTTTCTGGTCGGATGTAATATAGGAATGTGGTTTGATATGAACCTCAGCCACGATTATCTTCCTTCTACCTGGACAGGATTTCTCCCTTCTTTTGTAGATATTGGAATTTTTATCGGAACTAATGGTTTTATATTTATTATCCGCACGAATATTTCCTGGAATTTCACTAGTAGCGATATTTCTAAATAATCAAGGTTATCTTCCTTTTTTTAATAATTTACACGGACACGATTTAGCTAAATATATTTTTGCTACTAGTCTTCTATGGACTTATTTGTTTACTCTATTGGTATGGTAATATACCTGAAGAAGTAACATATTTTCTGCATCGTTCAAATCAATATCATTTTATTCACTTTATCATGCTAATTACCAATTTTTGGACTTATCAGTAGTAGATATAAAAAAATAATCGTGGATGTATTCTCCTGATAGGACATTGATTATGCCAGGTAGCGGAGACTGCTTTGGTATGTATTAAATCGGTAGTCTACTTTTTGTAGGTTGTATACCCACAGGGTAATTTACTATTCTAGTAGTAAAGTGTATTTAATAAAGGGTAATATATTTCCTGACAGGTAAACATTTAAAAGCCATCGCATATTGTTTTATCTGTTTAAACATAGCTTCCATACCGTTAGCTCGTATTGGAGATAGGAAAGAACTAAGTCCAATTTTTAAAATAAATTCTGGTTCAGAATAAATAATCTGGTCTAAGAAACGTCCAGAATAGATACGTAGCATTAATGCTATAATACCCCGTGGAATAATAGCATCACTGGAGGCTTGAAAAAAAATTTGATTTTGTTTTACATAGGCATGTAACCATACTCTAGAATGACATCCTAGAATCAATTTATCTTCACTACGTAAATAAGATGGAATTGTTTTAAGTTTTTTACCTAATTCTATTAGATAGATATATTTATCTTCCCAATTGTCAAAAATTGAAAATTCCTCTATGACCTCTTGCATACTTTTTTTAAAATAGGCTGTCGGGGATGTAGCTCAAGTTGGCTAGAGCGCTACAATGGCATTGTAGAGGTTGTGGGTTCAATTCCCATCGTCTCCACGAGACAAATTATTACATTTGCAATAGGCAAGTGCTAAGTGCTGTGCAACTAGCTATCTTTAAATAAACGAAGCAAAGGGAAGTAGCAGTGTGATACAGATTACTTGTATCTATCGTAGCTGTATAACTTCGTTAAAGGTACCAACGAGCCGTTCTTCGTTAAAGGTACCAACGAGCCGGAGATTATCGTAGATTCTACGTAATACAGCAGTGTAGGTGCCCCCACTAAAATATTTAAGTGACGTGATAGTCACGGTAATCTACTAATGCTGGGTTCTATTACTTTAAGCAGGATGTTACACTTCGTGATGAAATTGTACAGCATCGTAAGCCAACCGACCTAAATATGTGCGTTGCATACCGTAACAAATGTTATGATGGTACTACGGATAAAATTAAACCTTTCGGGAACAATATCAGGATATACTCCTAATGCGTATAGCACGCTGACAAAATATAAAACCCGTCCCGTTGGATAACGATTCGGGTTTTTAATTGTATTGATGTTTTAATTACATCATATTACCCATTCCACCACTTCCAGGAACCTGTGGAGCTGGTTCATCTTTTTTTATTTCAGTTACTACACACTCAGTGGTAAGTAGCATACCTGCTACTGAAGCAGCATTTTCCAATGCTACACGAGTTACCTTAGTAGGATCAATTATCCCAGCAGAAATCATATTTTTATATTCACTTTCTTTAGCATCATATCCAAAGTCTCCTTTACCTTCAGAAACTTTTGATACAATGACCGATCCTTCTCCACCTGCATTAGCTACGATCTGACGAAGAGGTTCTTCAAGAGATCTTTTAACAATATTAATACCAGTGTTTTGATCAGAATTATCCCCATTAATATGCTTAAGAGCATTTATACTACGTACCAAAGCTACACCTCCACCTGCTACAATACCTTCTTCAACAGCAGCACGAGTTGCATGCAAAGCGTCATCGACACGGTCTTTTTTCTCTTTCATTTCTACCTCAGAAACAGCACCAACATAAAGAACTGCTACCCCACCAGCCAATTTGGCTAAACGTTCCTGAAGTTTTTCCTTATCATAGTCAGAAGTGGTGTTCTCTATTTGAGATTTTATTTGATGAACACGTCCCTCGATAGCCTTTTTATCTCCAGCACCATTTACAATGGTGGTATTATCTTTATCAATACTTACTTTCTCAGCTCTACCAAGCATCTGAATATTAGTATCTTCTAACTTAGTACCAGTTTCTTCAGAAATTACTATACCACCTGTCAAAATAGCGATGTCTTCCAACATAGCTTTTCTTCTGTCTCCAAATCCTGGAGATTTTACAGCAGCAACTTTTAAAGCACCTCGGATTTTATTAACTACTAAAGTAGCTAAAGCTTCTCCATCTACTTCCTCAGAAATTATTAATAGCGGTTTACCAGATTGGGCTACAGGTTCTAATATTGGAAGCAAATCTTTCATAACAGAGATCTTCTTCTCACATAAAAGAATATAAGGATTGTCTAGTTCAGTAGTCATTTTTTCACTATTGGTAACGAAATAAGGTGACTGATATCCACGATCGAACTGCATACCCTCTACTACATCCACATAAGTTTCAGTACCTTTAGCTTCTTCTACCGTAATTACTCCTTCTTTCCCTACTTTTTCGAAAGCTTCAGCTATAAGCTGACCAGTTACTTTATCATTATTCGCTGATATGGAAGCCACTTGTTCTATTTTTTTACTACCTACCTCAACTTTATGAGACTGTTTTTTTAAGTCAAAAACAGCGGATTCTACAGCTCTATCAATTCCTCTTTTCAAATCCATGGGATTTGCACCTGCAGCTACATTTTTTAGTCCCTCACGAACAATTGCCTGAGCTAGTACAGTAGCTGTGGTAGTACCATCCCCAGCCACATCATTAGTTTTTGAAGCTACCTCTTTAACCATTTGAGCCCCAAGATTTTCTATAGCATCTTCCAATTCTATTTCCTTGGCTACTGAAACACCGTCTTTAGTTACATATGGTGATCCAAAAGATTTTTGTAATACAACATTGCGTCCCTTAGGGCCTAAGGTTACACGGACAGCATTTGTTAGGGCATCAACCCCTCTTTTTAATTTGTCCCTTGCTTCTATATCAAATTTAATGTCTTTTGCCATCATTTAGATTTTTTTATCCGATTAAATAATTGCTAATATGTCAGATTCCCGCATAATTAGGTAATCTTCTCCTTCATGTTTTATTTCTGTGCCTGAATATTTACCATACAATATTTTATCTCCAATTTTAACTGTCATGGGTTCATTTTTTTTCCCAAATCCCACAGCCACAACGGTCCCTTGCTGAGGTTTTTCTTTAGCTGTGTCAGGGATAATAATACCTGAAGCAGTCTTAGTTTCTGCTTCATCAGATTTAACCAACACTCTATCTCCTAAAGGTTTTAGATTTATATTTTTATTTTTCATCGTTAGGTTATTTGATAGAAAAAACATAAAATTATGCCCATTTTTTATCAAAGACAACAAGAGTTAAATGTCAGTATTAAAATAAATAATACGATTGATAGAATCCAAGTAGTTTTTTCTAAAAAATCATTCGGACGGCGTATACCGAACATTTGTGTGCTCTTGGGGGTTAAAATTTTAGAACTTTTAGGATTTTGAATCAGAATTATGATCAACAGTAAAAAAGATATAATACTAATAAGTATAGTTAAAAATATATACACGTCGTTACACGTCGTTACACGTCGTTACACGTCGTTACACGTCGTTAGTTTCACTAAATTTCTATGCTGAATTGTTTTATTTTTCTATAGAGTGTTCGTTCAGATATACCCAATTCCTTGGCCGCCGTTTTTCTTTTACCCCTATTTCTCTTTAAAGCTTTGCGAATCAACTCTATTTCTTTTTCCTGCAAGGATAGAGATTTAGAAGCAGTACGAGGTTCTTTGGATTCATCAATTTCTTCATAATTAGTTTTCCCTGCTGCAGATATTATTTCCTCTTGTGGATAATCCTGTTTAACACGATGAGCATATCCTGTTGGGCTTCGCAGAAGTTTCCATGTGAGAGACTTTAAATCGTTTAAATCCTTACGCATATCATAAAGTACTTTGTAAAGTAAGTCTCTCTCATTACTCATTTGTCCCGACTCCGGAGAAAGCGTCTGTTCAGGAAGATATTCTTTTATGCGTTCAATAGAAACCTCTCTATCAGACTCTAGAATAGATAGTTGTTCTACAACATTACGCAATTGACGAACATTTCCTGGCCAAGGATAATTTTTTACATAACCCATAGCATCACTACTTAACTTTATGGTAGGCATTCGGTATTTTTCGGCAAAATACTGTGAAAATTTTTTAAATAATAAACTAATATCTCCTCTTCGCGCTCGTAAAGAAGGCACATTAATTTGAACAGTATTGAGTCTATAATAGAGATCTTCTCGGAATCTTCCTTTAGATATCGCCTCAGAAATATTAACATTAGTTGCTGCAATGATCCGGACATTAGTTCTCTGTATTATAGAAGATCCTACCTTTAAAAATTCTCCGGATTCTAAAACTCGTAATAGCCGTACTTGCGTGGTCAGAGGTAATTCACCTACTTCATCGAGAAATATAGTACCCTTATCGACTACTTCAAAATATCCTTTACGTACACCAGTAGCACCTGTAAATGCCCCCTTTTCATGACCGAAAAGTTCGCTCTCTATAGTTCCTTCAGGAAGAGCACCGCAATTTACAGCTATATAAGAATTATGCTTTCGCAAGGAAAGTTGATGAATGATCTTCGGAAGAAATTCCTTTCCTACACCACTTTCACCCATTACTAGTACGGAAATATCCGTGGGAGACACTTGTATAGCTTTCGCTAAGGAGCGATTTAGCACCGGATCATTTCCGATTATTTTGAACCGTTGTTTTATGCTCTGTATGTTTTCCATAGTGTTTTTAAACTATTGAAAGTCTTCCCTATCAAGGTAGAAGAAGTACAATCTACAATATTTACAGTCACAAACTCTCCTATTTTATAGTACTCTTTTGGAAAGACTACTACAGCGTTCTGTGAATTTCTACCATACCAATGCAAAGTGCTTTTTTTTGATTCTCCTTCTATCAAGACTTCCTGAATTTTTCCTAAATGCTTTTTTTTACCTTCATAAGAATGTTTATGTTGTAAATCTATAATCTCTTGTAAACGTTTTTTCTTTGTAGAGTCAGGAACATCATCAACCAATCTTTTTTCAGCCGGTGTACCTGTACGTACAGAATAAGCAAACATATATCCGAAATCATAGCGCACGTATTCCATAAGGCTCAGAGTTTTATGATGATCACTTTCTGTTTCTCCGCAAAAACCTGCAATAATATCATGCGATATAGCACAATCTGGTATCAGACATCGTATTTTATCAATAAGTTCTATATATTGCTCACGTGTATATCGGCGATTCATACGTTTTAATACACGCGTACTACCAGACTGTACGGGAAGATGAATGTGTCTACATATGTTTGAATAACGTACTATAACTTTTAAAACTTTTTCTGACATATCATAGGGATTAGAAGTAGAAAAACGAATACGCATTTTAGGCAATGCACAAGCTACTAACTCAAGCAAATCCGCAAAGTCTAATGAGGTTTTACGTTGAATTTCTGAAGCTTTATAAAAATCCTTTTTCATACCACCTCCATACCAAAAATAGGAATCAACGTTCTGTCCAAGAAGAATAACTTCTTTATATCCTTTCTTCCAAAGATTATTACATTCATTCACAATAGTATGTGGATCTCGACTACGTTCTCTACCACGAGTGAAAGGAACTACACAAAACGTACACATATTATCACAACCTCGAGTAATAGTGACAAAGGCTGTTACCCCGTTTCCAATAAAACGAACCGGATTTATATCAGCGTAAGTATAAGATTTCGAGAAAGCTACATTAAGAGCCTTTCTTCCATCTTTAACCTTACGAATCATAGAAGGAATATCACGATATCCATCAGGACCTACCACTAAATCAACTATTTGTTCTTCCTCAAGTAATCGAAACTTCAGTCGTTCTGCCATACAGCCCAAAACACCTATCACTATATGGGGTCTGATTTTTTTTATAGATTGAAACTGTGCCAAACGCATCCTAATAGTGTTCTCTGCTTTCTCTCGTATTGAACAAGTATTAATCAATATAACATCAGCTTGTACTGGATCCGAAGTATTACTGAAACCTTCATCGAATAATATAGAAGTAACTATCTCACTATCAGATAAATTCATTTGACAACCATAACTCTCTAAATAGAATTTTTCCCCTCTGTGTCTAAAACTAGATTCTCCCTTCATCTCTTTCTTGTGTTTTTTGTTAGGAGGAGAACTTTTCGAATACGCAAAGCTATAACGCAGCCTTAAACGGTTGTAATAACTATAATTCTAGCGCATTCTAAATTTTTCTCTCCATAAAAATGTCTTTAACATACACTAGAAATCCCACAGATTCTCTGACGTCTATGAAAGTGCTACGTACATTATGGGACGAATCTTCACCTATGGCTACAGGACGATAAACTATATTGTGCATGCCTAAAATAACGCTTTGAGGAGTATTAATAATGGGAGTCGAAAGCATAGAACCAAATACTCCTCCATTAGTAATGGTAAAAGTCCCACCACTCATTTCATCTACGGAAATTTTTCCGTATCGTACAAGTGATGCTAAACGTTTTATCTCTTGTTCTATTCCTCTGAAGGAAAGTATCTCTGCATTTCTTAAACCTTTAGGTCCAGATAAAAATCATAATGTATTTTCTCTTCTCCATCAATCATATAAATTTAGAGCTAATCCTACACCATGTCGTTCTTTATATCAAACTTAATATCTCGCTCATGTCTATTTCGTTAAAAGTAGTAAGCATAGCAGTTTCGTTTTTTACGTTTACTTTACGTTCAGAAATTTTCTTTATAAGTGCAGAAAGACGTTCTCTTTGAAATGAACGAGGAGCACCAGTAGTTGCTACCCCTATCGACTGAATAGCTTTAAGAGCATCTTTTTTGGTAATCCGACCTTCTTTACCATAACCTAAAATTTGTGAATAAGAAATCTTTTTCTATGCTAAAATATTCCTTGCTGGAGAAGGTATTTTTTTAAGTTCACTTGCGATTTGGACTAAAATCTTGTTCAAGAACTTGTATGGATCTGATGTTTTCTTTTTGTAAAGATCTCTAGCGTTAATATGATTCGCAATAGCCTTATAAAGTGAAGGTTGTGTAAACCTGGGGTCATCTCCTATACACCACAATAAAAACATCTCTTTGATAGAAAATCTACAGCAAAATGTATAGCGTGAATCACGTATTCTACATCATCAGCATTGACGTGTAATACTGGGGAACGATATCAGTGCAATAGATACTAGAACGACCATCTATATAATCGGTGGTAAATACCATCTATATAATCGGTGGTAAATACCATCTATATAATCGGTGGTAAATACCATCTATATAATCGGTGGTAAATACCATTTGATTATTGACTACTATATGTATCGTTCCTCCTGTTTTATAACCTTCTAGTTGAGACATTTCATAAATAAGACCTTGTCCAGAAATAGCAGCATCTCCATGTCCAGAAATAGCAGCATCTCCATGTCCAGAAATAGCAGCATCTCCATGTCCAGAAATAGCAGCATCTCCATGTCTAAGAATGGGTAACAGATGGTTAGAATTTTTCTTATAGTAATGATCTATCTTAAACCTTCTACCACAGTATCTACAGTTTCAAGATGCGAAGGTGCAAGACTTATCCCATGACGGTTATTTCGTTTTATCGTAGCTACGAAATGATATTTGACGTCTACAGAAAAAACTTATATTCTTTTCCATAGAATTCGCAATATACAGTCTTAAGATGACCCGCCGTTATATTAGCAAGTGTACAAGGTTCCTTTCCGACAAGTTTTCCAGCTTCAAAAACCGTTTCAAGATCTTCTATACCAAGTACAAATTGTTCAATATCTAAATTAGGAGAATATTCACGCCTACTCCTAATTGGATTAGTTTTCGTAAAAATATGCCCACGACTACGATAGGCTTGTATAAAATTTCATCCCTGGAATTCCTTCATCATTTTTTTAGAATCCTTGTTATCATTTCTATTGTAGGTAGGCAAAAACCTTGAAAAAAAGTGTAGGTAGGCAAAAACCTTGAAAAAAAGTGTAGGTAGGCAAAAACCTTGAAAAAAAGTGTAGGTAGGCAAAAACCTTGAAAAAAAGCACGCCAACTTGGCTCAATCTGGTCTGGAGTATGAAGATATCTATGATAGAGCTCTTCAATGAGTTTTGGATGAACGGTATTCAGAAAAGAATAACGATCCATGATAAATAAGTATAAAATGTAACATTTTTAGTTAAAAATAAAACTCTCCACTAACTTTATCGCTTCATTTAACCCAGTAGAATTGTTCCCCTTTGCCATAGCAAAAAACTTCTGACCTCCTCCATTGAGATCAGGGGATAATTTTTTAAGAATTTGACAAGCATTTACCCCATGGTCAACAAGATCATCAGAGACTGCTATGCAAAGCAGCACGTTATTTTTTTCAGAACGACCAACAACTGTTATTAGTTCTCTATGTTCCCTCCGTAATTCTAATGCTATGGTTTTCATAGCAGTAGGTTCGAGATTTGTTTTTTCAGAGATCAACATAAATCTATCATGTTTTTTAGCTTTTGTTAACCATTCTTTTTTTAATCTCTGTATTTCTCGTGACGTTACAACATTTATTTGTGTTCGGAACTTTTTTATTTCCTGTTGCAATTGTTGTATAGTTTTAATAGGATCGTAGGGATTATGTATTTGATAAATAATTTTATTATAATCATCAGATATCTTGTTAAGATATACAATGGCAGTTTTTTCGGTAATTGCTTCTATACGTCGTAGACCTGATCCTACAGAAGATTCTGATACAATTTTGAATAATCCTATTTCTCCAGTTTTCTTTACATGTGTTCCAAAACACAATTCTAACGAGGGGCCAAAACCTATACTTCGCACTTGATTTACGTATTTTTCACCAAATATTGCTACAGATCCTTCTGAAATTGCTGTTTCAAATGGAATGTTTCTACGTTCTAGTAACGGATAATCTTTAAATATTATATACTGTACCAACATCTCAATAGACTGCAATTGTTCAATACGGATTTTTTGAGGATGAGAAAAGTCAAAACGCAATCTATCAGGCCCTACATACGATCCTTTCTGAGAAACATGATCCCCTAGGACTTTTTTTAGAGCATAATGTAATAAATGAGTAGCACTATGGTTTTTTTCAATTTTCTTTCTACGATTTTGATCTACTGAAGCTTTGAAAGGTTTTTGGATATTATCAGGAAGTTTTTCTATCGTATGAAGAAAAAGACCATTCTCTTTATAAGTATTTATGATTCGTATTGTATCAAATTCATTTTCCAAATAACCACTGTCTCCGACCTGTCCACCTCCTTCAGGACAAAAAGGGGTTTGATTTAAAACAATTTGATAATAGGGACCTTTAATCGTTTGCAAACGACGATATTGTTGTATATAAACATGAGCATATAAAATTTCATGACCGAGAAATTTTTTTTCTACGAAAGAACTATTGAGAATAGTCCAATCATCATGCTGAATATTACCAGATTTACGAGCACGTTCTTTTTGAAGAGACATTTCTTTTTTAAAGCCTATTTCATCTATTTTTAAAAAATTGTCTGCGGCAATTAAACGGGAAATATCTATCGGTAAACCGTAAGTATCATATAACTCAAATATTTTATCTCCACTAATCTGTTGTTGTCTTTTTTGTTTAGTTTCTTCAATAAGATTTTCCATTCTGTTTATGCCATGAGTTATGGTATTAAAAAAAGTGCTTTCTTCTGCTTGTACTTGTTCCTCTATCCACTTTTGTTGACTAACAAGTTCAGGAAATATATCTCCCATTTCTTGTACAAGAACTTTCACCAGTTTATACAAAAAAGCTTTATTATGATGTAAAAATTGATATCCATAACTTATGGATCTTCGCAAAAGACGACGAATTACATATCCTGGACCAATATTAGAGGGATTTTGTCCGTCAGCAATAGCAAAAGAAATAGCTCTAATGTGATCTACTATCACACGAATAGCTATATCTATTTGAGAATTTTTACCATAATTAACATTGCTAACCGATTCTATTTTTTTAATTAGAGATCGAAAAATATCAGTGTCAAAATTTGAAGATTTGTTTTGCAATACTCTGCAGAGTCTCTCAATACCGAGACCTGTATCTATATGACGATTCTCTAATTTTTCAAGACTTCCATCCGATTTACGAAGAAATTCTATAAATACAAGATTCCATAGTTCTATTACATCCGGATGATTTTTATTAACAAGATCCTTACCGTAAACAGACTTTTTTTCTTTTGAACTACGTAAATCTATATGAATTTCTGAACAAGGTCCACAAGGACCGATAGATCCCATTTCCCAGAAATTTTCTATTTGACCAAAAGAGATAATGCGATTTTTGTCAATAAATCTTTCCCAAAGAAATCTAGACTCCTCATCAGGAGAAATATCATTTTTATCATCACCAGAAAATATTGTAACATATAAATTTTCACTAGGGATTTTGTAGACCTCAGTAAGAAGTTCCCAAGACCATTCTATAGCCTCTTTTTTATAATAATCTCCAAAAGACCAATTTCCAAGCATTTCGAACATAGTATGATGATGAGGATCATGACCGACATCCTCCAAGTCATTATGTTTTCCTACTACTCGCAAGCATTTTTGCGTATTAGCTATTCTAGGATAATGAGGGATTCTTTGCGATAGAAAATAATCTTTGAACGGATTCATTCCCGCGTTTGTGAACATAAGGCTGGGATCATTTTTTATAACAATGGGAGATGAAGGAAAGATTTGATGATTTTTTTTTTGGAAAAAATTTAAAAAACTCTGTCGGATTTTACGATAGGTAAACATCACATAAGTTTTATATAAATATTTGCGGAGAGAAAGGGATTCGAACCCTTGACACTGTATTCAGTGAACATACTTTCCAGGAATGCGCCTTAGACCACTCGGCCATCTCTCCAAGAATTTTACAATATGCTGATACCTAAGGCTTTTCTAACACGTTGTAATGTTATCGTAGCTATTTGTGAAGCACGTTCAGCTCCCATAGAAAGAATTTTATTTAAAAGGACTTTTTTTTGTATAAATTCATTGAATTTTTCTCGTTCGTGTTTAAACCGATGTAATAAAAGTTCATAAAGAGCTTGTTTAGCATTCCTATAACCATAACCTCCAGTTATATAATTTTTTTCCATTTCAATAATTTGGTATTCAGAAGCAAAAAATTTGTAAAAAGTATAAATTAAATCTGTTTCTGGATTTTTAGACTCCTCTAAGGAAAAATTATTGGTTCGAATATTCATGATTTGCTGGTATAGTTCTTTTTCTTTAGCAAAAAGATTTATAATATTTCCTTTAGATTTGCTCATTTTTTTTCCGTCGATACCTGGAATATACATAAGATTTTTATTAATCATAGGTTCTGGTACAACAAAGACTTCTCCTATTTTACTATTAAAACGCTTGGCTATGTCACGCGTAATCTCCAGATGTTGGAGTTGATCTTTACCCACAAGTATTTTTTCAGCATCGTAGAGCAATATATCCGCTGCCATTAGCATAGGATAGGTAAATAAGCCAGTGTTAATCTCTTTAATCTCATTTTTTTTTTCCTTAAATGAATGTGCTAATTTCAGTCTCTGATAAGGGTAAAAACAACTTAAATACCAAGATAACTCAGTAGTCTGAGGTACATCGGATTGACGATAACAAATCGCCCGATCTGCATCCAGTCCGCAAGCAAGCCAAGTAGCCAAAACTTGATAGGTATATTCTTTTAATAACTCAGCATTTTTAACAACAGTTAACGAATGTAAATCTGCAATAAATAAAAAGGAAGTATAATCATAGCTATTTGCCAATTGAATAGCTGGAAAAATAACACTCAATAGATTGCCTAAATGAGGAATCCCAGTGCTTTGGATACCCGTTAATATTCTGGACATTTTTAAGATTTTAACGCTTCTGCACTTACCACAATTTCTTTAGTAATAGCATACTGACGTTCTTTATTATTAACTAACTTTTATTTCTGTGGCTTTATGCATAGCCATAAGACGTGATTAAATAAAGAGCTTAGGCTCCATAAAGTAGCTTAGCTCCATAAAGTAAAAGTAATTAACTTTTTCATCATTACTAGACTTTATACTTTATACTTTATAGAGATAGGTAAATGAACCTTTAAGAATTTTTCTAGAAATAGATCGCTATAGTCTCCATAACTAGGAAATTTTATTTGTGCAGATACTACGACAGAAATACCTTCATTAATTGCTGGTCGGCCACAGTAATAGAGATAATATTAGTTGGAATAGATCCGTCTCCCTAATAGGTAGAGCTGAACCTACCAATACTTAACGTTCATATTACGGGCTACTTCAGCATCTTGGATTATTTGAGCAGAACGTTACGAGAAAAGACATAAAGACATCTACGGGATAAGCTTCTATAAATTTCACGTCTGGGGCTTGCCTAGTAGCGAGGAGCGAGGCGTTAGCTGCTACTACTACCGTGCACCATACATTACTTATGGGTGATCAGAACATTCAATAGTATCTATGGCGCTCTATGGCGCTCTATGGCGCTCTATGGCGCTGGTAATACCATTACCCCAGCATCCCTTCTACTACCTGTAGTAGATGTCCGCTACGTTGCACTTTGCGTTGCACTTTGCGTTGCACTTTGCGTTGCACTTTGCGTTGCACTTTGCGTTGCACTTTGCGTTGCACTTTGCGTTGCACTTTGTACCACACCAACATGGTCAATCCCTTTAAGACCAGTGACCAGGATGAAATTCACCGTATCTAGTCCTGAGCTACTCCAAATTATGTAATATAATTCTTTATGGCTGCTGTCATAGATTTGACCATTCTTTATGCTCAATCAACCCTAGTAGTATCTTTCCATTACTTCCTTTATTTTTCAATGGTATAGCCGTGATGATAGTGGCTTCGACCCACTTTAAAATTGGAAGACCGATTTTTTTAAATTAATAGAAAGCATTTCATCAGATGCCTTATCAAGCTCTGTGTTATTACTACCCCGAGAAATCATTTATTATTTTTCTTGGCATGCATTGTATTTGAGTTCTTCTTTAAGAAGTTTTTCAGCAATGTTAATAGACAAATCAACTATATATGAGACTTTTCGCCTGTGCTTGTTCTTCACGGGTTTTATCACTCATTATACGAGCTTATTAATATCTCGTTCAATACGACTTTCTTTAATCCAATTATCTTTTAAAAGACGAATTTCTTCACGGACTTTTTGAGCAGCTTCTAGAGAATTATGCAAATGAGTATCACGTTTGAGTATCACGTTGTTCAATCATATTTAATATGGGTGTTTCCACGCAAATTTTGTCAGAATGAAAAACAAAAGTAAAAAGAGAACACTTTGCCAAAAAATAAAACCTCGGGAAGGCGTTACTAAATCCACTCGGTAAACCCTATATAGCTAAAAGGGCAGTGACTATACCGAAAAGTGCAGTAGCTAGGTTGTCTGTAGATCGCCTACAAAACAGATAGCCCTAGCGTCCATACCAATAAATAAGGAAGAGAGCGCTGTAAATCTGAATGCTTCAGACACCAGCACTTCGAGTAATAGCACTTCGAGTAATGACGGAAATCAGGCAAACCCTGCAGCAAATATACTTTTAAAAATGAATCTGACGCAAATAAAGCTCAATATAATAAGATGACCCGCCGGAGCAAATAAACGAATGCAAAGTGTCATTGGTCTTATAAAGATTCCTACAAGTTCTATTGGGATGAGTAAAAAACGAACAAATATCGTAGGCAGATGGAAAATCTGTTTACAATAAGATCTTTTGGAGGTTATAATCAACGATAAAACTAAGGTGGTATTAATATTCCCAGTTACATTCGGAATTCGTAGCCGATGGCAGCATCCCAATAAGATTGGTTATAAAAAAAATACAACTTATACATCGCCTATGTTTTGAATAGCTAATTCATCTCTTAGGAACAAAATTAGTGGTTATAACAATTTAGCCTGTAAAGAAATAGGACAATAATCTTTGTCAGAATTTGCCATGTTTAAAAACATCCCACAAAGAATAAAAACAGAACATAAAGTAGCCACAACATTTTTCGTAATGGAGAGATTCAACGGTTGCTGATTTAGGTCCTGAGGTGGTCAAGGACCCATAAGCGTCGGTTTTATTGCACAAGACGATAATATTTTCCTTAATCTTCTACAATCTTTCTTCCATATTTAAACCGAAAAAACATGCCAGCCTTTATACCACAAAATTATAGGAATACTTAGACTTTTCTCTCCACTACCCCAAAAGTGCCATTCAGATGAATCTCGTATGTGTTCAAGAATAACTTCAGCAGGATTCATAATTCTTTCTCTATAAGAAACTACAAAACTATTCAGCACAAAAAATCATGAGTTATTGGACAAGTAGAACCATCCTCATTATCAATCAATGAAAGAGCTCATTACGGATACTATCTACCATTTTTTTTATAATTAAATGACCTGTGGACTATTCATGGCATAAGAACACCTATGGATCCAATCCTTACTAAGGTGGGAAAATATTTCATCAGACGATGATCCCATACGATGATCCCCTTACTGAATCAAATACACTACGATAATGAGATTAATAATATTCGCAGAGAAAGATTATACCCTTAAATATATTCCACCACGTGCTATTCCACCACGTGCTATTCCACCACGTGCTATTCCACCACGTGCTATTCCACCACGTGCTATTCCACCACGTGCTATTCCACCACGTGCTATTCCACCACCATGTATACCCTTTGTGCTAAGAGCGGTACATACCCCCTATGCTTTTTTCCATAGTGCTAGACATTTTGCGCTTACGTGTATTGGCTATGGCTAAAAATCCCGGAATCATATTTTAAGATCCATTTATTTCATAAGTTTTACAATCAGTAATATGACCAATAGGTAATGTATTATTTTGGCGTTATTTCCATAGGTCATCAGTGAGATTCCGCACGTAACGGACTTTATCCCCCATTCCTAAATGGATTTCTCTATAAACAGTGGGTCCTTGAATAATAGGTTCATAAGTGGATAAAAAATGCATTGATACAATTTTTAACATATCTTCGATTACAAAAATTAAACACATGGCTTCATTGATCTCAAGAAAAGAAAATTATTCAAAATGGTATAATGAAATAGTTCTAAAATCTGAACTAGCTGAAAAGTCTGGGATACGTGGTTGTATGATCATCAAACCGTACGGTTTCGCTATATGGGAAAAAATGCAATCAGTTCTTGACAAAATGTTAAAAAATACAGGACATGAAAACGCTTATTTTCCAACATTTATTCCAAAATCCTACCTATCAAAAGAAACGAATCATATGGAAGGATTTGCTAAGGAATGCGCTGTAGTAACACATTGTAGGTTAAAGAATACACCTGATGGTAAAGGAATAATGTTAGATACTAAATCAAGACTTGAAGAGGAACTCATAGTGCGTCCGACCTCTGAAACTATTATTTGGGACAGCTACAGAAGATGGATCCAATCTTATCGAGACTTACCTATCTTACTAAATCAATGGGCTAACGTAGTGCGTTGGGAAATGCGAACACGATTATTTTTACGAACTTCAGAGTTTCTTTGGCAAGAAGGTCATACCGCCCATGCTAGCCGAGAAGAAGCTATTGAAGAAGCTAAAAAAATGCTTAGAGTTTATACTAATTTTGCTGAAAATTTTATGGCGGTACCGATAATTCAAGGCACGAAAAGTGAGACTGAACGTTTTTCCGGAGCGGAAGAAACTTATTGTATTGAAGCAATGATGCAAGATGGAAAAGCTCTTCAAATAGGTACTTCTCATTTTCTCGGACAAAATTTTTCCAAAGCTTTTGATGTTAAATTTTCTAAACAATTTGGGGGGAAAGAGTACGTTTGGGCTACTTCTTGGGGTGTATCCACTCGGTTAATAGGAGCATTAATCATGACTCATTCTGATGATCATGGATTGGTTTTACCTCCCAAACTTGCACCGATACAAGTTATTATCATTCCTGTTTATAGTAATCACGAACAGCTTAGAATCATTGAAAAATCTGTTACAATAATTAAAAAATCTCTTGAAAATCATGGAATCCGCACAAAATATGACTATCAAAATCATAAAACTCCTGGGTGGAAATTCAACGAATATGAAATGAAGGGAGTTCCTTTACGGATTTCCATGGGGATAAGGGAAATTGAAAAAAATCAAGTGGAGTTATTTAGACGAGATACCATGGAAAAACAACTATGTTCACAAAACGAATTTTTTAGATTAGCTCCAAAACTTCTTGAGGATATTCAAAATCAATTATATAATCGTGCTTTAAAAAAAAGAAATGCATTGATATTTCATGTAAATAATTATGAAGATTTTAAAAAAATACTAGATAACAAGGGAGGATTTATTTCAGCATACTGGGACGGAACAATTGAAACTGAAAAAAAAATTAAAGAAGAAACTAAAGCAACTATTCGCTGTATACCATTAAATTCTTACCCTAAAAAAGGATATTGTGTCTATTCAGGGAAACCTTCATCAAAAAAGGTTTTTTTTGCTAGATCTTATTAAGAATTCATCACTCTATGAAATTTAAACCTCGAGAATACATTATACTTGGCATAGATACTGGGACTCAAATTATGGGCTTTGGACTTATTAAAGGAAGAGGTCCTAATATAGAATTTTTGGGAGTAGATGAATTATTAATACAAAAAAGCTATAATCATAATTTTAAGCTAAAAAAAATATTTGAAAAAAGTTTGGAAATTATAGACCGATATATTCCAGATGAATTGGCTATCGAAGAACCCTTTTTGGGAAGAAATATACAATCAATGCTTAAATTAAGTAGGGCTCAGGGGGTAGCTATCGCTGCCGCTATTTATAAAAATATTCCGATTACGGCATATTCTCCTAGAAAAATTAAAATATCTATTACTGGCAATGGAAATTCTTCAAAAGAACAAGTAATTTGTATGTTAAAATATATTTTAGGTGGAAAAAAATTTACCTATAGAAATCTAGATGCCAGTGATGGTCTTGCTGCAGCTGTATGTCATTATATAAACCTAAATGTGTATATGCGCATGAGGAACCCTAATACATACTTTTAATGAATTTTAAGAATTTCTAGCACCATTTTATTTCCGTTAGGGAGTATAATATTAGAAGTTTCTCCAATCTTTTTTCCTAGTAACCCTTGGGCAATGGGTGTTTTTATAGATATTCTACCTACACTTAAATCTGCTTCACTTTCAGGAACCAACGTATAAATCTGAATTATTCCCTTAGTAATATTTTTTATGTGGACGGTCGAAAGAATAGATACCTTAGAACGATCCACTTGAGAACTATCTATCACGCGTGCATTATAAATTTTTTCTTTTATACGTGCAATACGCATTTCTATCAATTCCTGAGCTGCTTTAGCAGCGTCATATTCTGCATTTTCTGATAAATCTCCTTTATCTCGAGCTTCAGAAATTTGTTGAGATATTCTAGATCGTTCTACTGTTTCAAGATGTTCAACTTCTTTAATAAGTTTTTTTAATCCTTCTTCCGTAAGATATTCGTCTTTTTCTATAGGCATTTTATTTTATTTTAGCCCATAGGTTAGCCCATAGGTTAGCCCATAGGTTAGCCCATAGGTTAGCCCATAGGTTAGCCCATAGGTTAGCCCATAGGGGAATCGAACCCCTCTTTTCAGAATGAAAACCTGATGTCCTAACCTATAGACGAATGGGCCATTTATTTTATTGCATTTATAGCACTAGCCAACTTACTTTTTAAGTTAGCAGCTTTATTTTTATGTATAATTTTCTTCTTAGCTAGTGTATCCAGCTTTGAACTTAAATATGAGTAATAAGACTCAAGGTATTTTATATCTCTTGCTTTTTCTATTTCTTTACGAATTTTTTTTACAATTGTACGAACAGTTTTGTAGCTATATCTATTACGTAACCGACGATTTTTATTATAAAGAATTTTCTTTTTTATATTATACATGGATAATTTTTTCTATTTCCACTTTATAGAGAAAAAAATTTCACACTACAAAAGTAGATAAAGAAACTTAGTAAATCAAAATTATATAAGCAGAAATCTTTTAGTTCGGTTAATACCACCTTTTTAAGGAAAATCCTAATTGTTTTATATCTCTCCAAAAATTAGGATAAGATTTTTCTACTACATTTGGGTTTTGTATAATCATTGATCTGTATAATGCTAAAGGAGCAAAAGACATAGCCATTCTATGATCATTATAAGTATGGATTAGTGGTTTACCATCAGCATTTTGAAAATTAAAAATCTCTAAGGAATTTTCTGTCAGATATGTTCTAACACCTACTTTAAATAACTCATTTTGTAAAGCCTGTAAACGGTCTGTTTCTTTTATTTTTAAAGTTTCAAGTCCGGTTAATAAACATTTTATTTTTAACCCTGTACAACTTATAGCAATAGTTTGTGCAATATCCGGACATTGATTTAAATCACATTCAAAATATTCCGGTAGTATCCGTGAAGGATCCTTTGTAAGAAAAATACTCTTTTCTTTAAAAGAAGTTTTTACTCCAAAGTAATTACAATAAATATCATATAACTTTTGATCACCTTGCAGACTTTCTTTTTTATAAATGCTTAATTGGATATCTACTTGTTTAGACATTGCAGCTAAAGAATAATAATAGGAAGCAGAGCTCCAGTCTGATTCAACAAAAAATTTTCTACTAGCAAGAGGTTCAGGGGCTGGTGAGATAAAAACTTCACGGTTATTCCAAAACACAGAAATCCCAGCTTTTCTCAACAACTCTATAGTCATAGATATATAAGGTTTTGAAGTTATTTTTTTCTCTAGGTTAAGAGAAAGACCTTTTTCAAAAAAAGCCCCTATTAACATCAATGCACTTATGTACTGACTACTAGTATCAGCCCTAACAGATAAGTTTCCTCCAATCAATTTTTTTCCATAGATTTTTAAAGGAGGATATCCTTCGTTTCCTAAGTAATCAATATTAGCACCAAGTTTTCTCAGAGCTTGGACTAATACTCCTATTGGTCGTTCGTGCATTCTTTTCGATCCAATCAGAGTGAAAGTTTTGTTATATTGGACTGTGCAATAAGCTGTTAAAAAACGCATAGCAGTTCCAGCATTTTGAACATATAGGACATTATTAGGACCAAAAAGTGCTTTATGTAAAATTTTCGTGTCCTTCGCAGAAGAAATATTTTCAATATGAATATTTTTAGTAAAAAGTCCTTTTAAAATAAGTAACCGATTGGATTCACTTTTGGACCCTACTATAGTTAGCCTTCCACTAAGGCAGGACTCGTCTTTATAAAGTTCAATATATGTCATAGATATATCGTTTTTCTACAGCTCTGGGGATCTCTACAGCTCTAAGATCTTTTATATTTATGGTTCGAAGTTACATGAGAATGATTATGCAAACACTAAATGAATTAGACCAAGATTGGATGAGATGTTTTCAAAAACCGATTATTATATCGGGTCCTTGCAGTGCAGAAAGTCAAGAACAACTGCTGGAAATTTCTAAAAATCTTGACCAGTCTTATGTGAAAATTTTTCGAGCTGGCATATGGAAACCTCGCACGAAACCTGGAGGTTTTGAGGGAGTAGGGGAAATTGGTCTCAAATGGCTACAAAAAGTAAAAGAGGAAACAGGAATGATGATTGCTACAGAAGTAGCGAATACTGACCATGTCAAGGCTTCCCTGGCCTATGATATTGATATACTATGGATTGGTGCTAGAAGTACAGTTAATCCGTTTACGGTACAAGAAATTGCTGAGTCATTAAAGAATACAGAAAAAATAATACTTGTAAAGAATCCGATAAATCCTGATTTTGATTTATGGGTAGGAGCCCTAGAACGTCTTGTAGCTCAGGGAATAAAAAAAATCGGCGTTATACACAGAGGATTTTCTTATTATAAAAAATCCCAATATCGTAATCATCCCCATTGGGAAATAGCATTGAATTTAAAAAATTTCTATGGGAATATTCCTATTATATGCGACCCTTCACATATTTGTGGAGAAAGAGAAGGCATTGCTACCGTTGCACAACAAGCGTTGAATTTGGAATACGACGGATTAATGATAGAGAGTCACTGTAATCCAGATAAAGCATGGAGCGATTCTAAACAACAAATAACCCCACAACAACTTGGAAAAATTCTGAAACAAATTGAGTTTAGTAAAGAACAAGATTCAAAAAAAACTAAAATAGAAATATTCCGTGATAAAATTGATGAACTAGATGAGAATGTTCTTTCACTATTAGCAAGTAGATTACTTTTATCGAGAGAGATTGGCATGCTCAAAAAAAAGCATAATGTAGACATATTCCAACCTAAACGTTGGAAACAACTAATGGAAAAATTAGAATGTTTTGGGAAAAATGTAGAATTGTCTGAAGATTTTATTAAAGTATTTTTAGAAATAATCCATCAGGAATCAATTAAGATTCAAAATCGTGTTATGCTTGATAGGTGATGTACTTGCTTTTGATACGCAGTAGTTTATCATCGGTTATGGAAAACACTAATACGCCTTAGGCTTATGAATAACTAAAAGTGTTATTATCTACTTATTCGGCAGAGATTGATCCTCGTATACTTCAATAAAGTCTCCGATTTTTAGAGCATTATAGTTCTTTATTTGCAATCCACATTCATAACCTTTAGAGACTTCTTTGACATCTTCTTTAAATCGTTTAAGAGAAGCTAATTCGCCATGAAATATGACAATACCGTCTCGTATTAATTTTATTTTAGCAGGACGAAATATTTTCCCGTTAATAACCAGACATCCGGCAACGGTTCCTCCTATTTTAGGAATATTAAAGATATTACGAATCTCAGCAGTACCACAGATTTTTTCTTGAAGTTTAGGAGAATACATTCCTTCTATAACGTTAGAAATTTCCCTAATTACATCATAAATAATTGAATATGTACGGATTTCAATATGTTCTCTTTCTGCAATTTTTCTTGCATTAGGAGCTGTTCTGACATTGAATCCTATAATGATAGAATGAGAGGCACTGGCTAGTAAAACATCTGATTCAGTAATTTGTCCTACACCTTTGTGAATAATATTTACCAATACTTCCTTTTTAGAAAGATTTTTAAGTGCATTCATAAGGGCTTCTACGGAACCATCTACATCTCCCTTAAGAATAATTTTTATTTCCTTACCTGCTACGTTAGGTACATGCTTATGTGTGCGAATATGGTGCTCTCTTTGTAATTGTTGTTTTTTTAAAGCCAGTTGTTTAGCTTCCTTATCATTACTGAACACTTTAAATTTATCCCCAGCTGTAGGACCACCGTTAAGTCCCAATATAGATACTGGTTTTGAAGGACCGGCATTTTTAATGGAATTACCTCTTTCATCGAAAAGTGCCTTAACTTTTCCGTGGTATATACCTGCTAATATGTAGTCTCCAAGTTTTATAGTACCAGATTGAACAAGGATAGTAGTCATATATCCACGACCTTTATCTAGAGTAGATTCAATGATTGTACCAGAAGCCATTTGATTTGGATTAGCTTTCAATCCTAAAAGTTCAGCTTCTAGCCAAACCTTATCGAGTAATTGTTCAATACCTTCCCCTGTTTTTGCAGAAATTTCCTGAGACTGATATTGACCTCCCCATTCTTCTACCAAGATATTTATGTTAGCTAGCTGTTCACGGATTTTATCAGGATTTGCCGTAGGTTTATCTATTTTATTTAAAGCAAATATTATAGGAACTCCAGCTACTTTGGCGTGATTTATTGCTTCTTTGGTTTGCGGCATAACTTCAGAATCCGATGCTATAACAATAATAACAATATCAGTTATCTTAGTGCCTCTGGCACGCATAGACGTAAACGCTTCATGACCTGGAGTATCAAGAAAAGTAATACATCGTCCGTTTTTTAATTCTACACTATAAGCACCTATATGCTGTGTAATTCCTCCAGATTCACAAGATTTAGTATTTCTAACATAATCTAAAAATGACGTTTTTCCGTGATCTACGTGACCCATAACTGTGATAATGGGTGCACGACTATGCAGATTTTCTTTTGGATTTTCTTTTGGATTTTCTTTTGGATTTTCTTTTGGATTTTCTTTTGGATCTTCCTGAAGAACTTTATCTATATCTTCTCCGACAAAATCTATACTGTATCCGAATTCATCAGCTACTAGGGTAAGTATTTCCGCATCTAAACGTTGATTCATTGTTACCATAACCCCTAAAGATATACAAGCAGTAATTAATTGTGTGCTAGAAACATTCATAAGAGAAGCTAATTCATTTACAGTAATAAACTCAACTATTTTAAGTACTTTTTTAGGTTTTGAATCAAGCGTTTTATTATCTTCTTTTGGGGTTTGTTTTTTTTTCCTATACTTTAAATTTTTTACAGGGACTTTTGAAAAAGTTTCCTTAATTTTTTCTCCACGTTCACTATTTATATGTTGTATTCCACTACGCATAGTACTCACCGGGGAAATAATACGGGGTCGCTTTTTTTTACTAGCATTATAGTAGGATTTCTTTTTTTCACTAGCATTATAGTAGGATTTCTTTTTTTCAAATTGAGACAGATCTATTTTATCTCCTGTAAATACAGGACCTGGAAGTTTTTTATATTGTGTTTTTATAGAAATGTCTGTTTTTGAAACTTGTTTATTCTCTAAGCTCGGTTCTTGAATAAGAGAATCAGAATTACTCGGCTTAAGCCTAGAAGCATTCTCTTTTTTGTATTCTTTAAACTCATTTACTAGTAGTTGATAAACCGGAGGTTTTATTTTGGTATTTATATTAACTTCTATATTTTTTGTTCGTAGAAAGTGTACCACTCTTTGTAAGGATACATTTAATTCTTTCAATATTACTCTTAATCTGATATTATCAGTCATCTAATTATTTTTTTAATTCTTCTCTTAATATTCGTAAGACATATAAAATAATCTGTTTATCTAATTTAGTTTTCTTTATTATATCTTCCATATCGGAATTTAGTATGGATCTAGCTGTAGAAAGGCCTGTACTTTTAAAGTGATCAATTATCCAAGGTTCTATTTCGTCAGTAAATTCAGTGAGTTCCACATCCTCCTCATCAAGAGAATCTCTAATAATAACAATTTTATAACCAGTGAGTTTACTTACTAAACGAATATTTTGTCCATTACGTCCTATGGTTTGAGATACCTGATCAGGATGTAACGATACCGTGGCTATTTTATTTTTTTCATCTATCTCAATTTTATATATTTTAGCCGGGCTTAGAGCACGAATAATATACAACTGACTATTGTCAGTATAATTTATAATATCGATCTTTTCAGATATTAATTCTTTAACAATAGAACGTATTCGCATACCTCTTACTCCGACACAAGCCCCGACTGGATCGATCCGATCATCAGAAGATTCTACAGCTACTTTGGCTTTTTCTCCAGGAATACGTACAATGTCTTTTATCGAAATCAATCCTTCAAAAACTTCAGGAATTTCCTGCTCAAAAAGTTTTTTTATAAATGCTGTATCACTTCGTGATAGAATAATTATTGGCCTATTCCCCTCAAAGAGAACATTTTTAATTAGAGCACGTATACGACCACTCTTTCGACTAAAATCGTTAGCCATCTGTTCTTTTTTTGGAAGGATCATTTCATTTTTGTTATCGTCACGGATGACGATATTTTTATTATCACATGTATAGTGAATCTCTCCGACTATAAGTTCTCCTATTTTTTTTTTAAATTTTTTATAAATAACTGTGTTATAGTATTCTTTACTTTGAGTAAAGAGATTTTTTTTTAAAGAAAGAATAGCCCTTCGACCTAAATCTTTAAGTTCTACTTTTTCAGATACATATTCTCCTATTTCAAAATCAGGCTCTATTTTTTTTGCTTCAGAAAGTTCAATTTGTTCATTCTCTTCCTCAACAGATCCGTCTTCCACGATTGTACGATTGCGCAAGATTTCAAGATAACCTTTATCAGGATTTACTATAATGTAGAAATTCTTTGAAGATCCATATTTTTGACGTAAAAGATTTCTAATAGCTTCCTCAAGTATAGCTATAAGAGTAGATCTATCTATATTTTTTTCCGACTGAAAATTTATTAAGGCCAGATTAAGATTCTCCATAGGAGATCACTTTTTAAACATGTTTAATATATGTTTTTTTACAAAAAATTACAAATACACGTTTCTCTTAACCATCGTGAGGAAAAAGAGTGTCGAACTCTTTCCAACCTTATATTCTGTAGTGGTTCTACAAGGAAGAGGCCGGGATTGACAACCAGTATCAAATTTTTTTATATCTAGGTAAAGGCTCACGAAACATTTCAATACTCTTTATCTCTTTATATCTTTATAAGAGTACGGTTTTAGAAATTAATAATATAATATATTCCATAAAATTATGCCTAACGGAAAAAAAAGAAAAAAGAACAAGATTGCTACACATAAAAGAAAAAAAAAAAGCAGAAAAAATAGACATAAGAAGAAATAATATAAATACTACGACCTTTATCTAGAATTGAATATATAGTACTTAATATATAGTGTAGTGTCTGTTATAGTGTAGTACTTGTAGTACTTAAGATATAGTGTAGTACTTGTAGTACTTAAGATATAGTGTAGTACTTAAGTATCTTAAATGAATAAAGAATTAATTATACAAACAAATGAGAAAGAGGTAATTGTTGTTATTTTGGAAAACGTAAAATTATCAGAAATACATCGTTACAGCAAAAAAAAAATTTTTTAATTGGGGATATCCACATTGGAGAAATACAAGAAATAGTACCAGGACTCAATGCAGCTTTTGTGAATATTGGATCTGGTCAACATGCTTTTCTTCATTATCAATATATTGGTCCGAAATTCAAATCATTTATCAAATTATTATCATGTAATTATACAGAATTTATTAAAAATGGACAAATCATATTGGTACAGATTACTAAAGAATCTCTTTCAAAAAAAGGTCCGAAACTGACATCAGAAATTTCCCTATCAGGTCGTTATCTTATATTAATTCCTTTCGCAGAAAAAATTTTAATTTCAAAAAAAATCAAAGACCGAAAAGAAAGAGAACGATTAATTTCTCTTATACAGAGAATAAAACCAAAAAATTTTGGCCTAATTATTCGTACTATTGCGATAAATAAAAGAATTCCAACTATTGAAAATGATTTACTATCTCTCACCAAGAAGTGGAAGAATCTCCTAAAATTTTTAAAACAAAAATTTACAGCAAGAATACTCCGGGAAAGGGATAGAGCATTATTCATTCTAAAAGATCTTTTTAATGAGGATTTCACATCCATTATTTGTGATGATGATAATCTTTGCGATGAGATGGATACCTATATCTCTAGCATTTATCCGAGTAAAACTGGTATTATTAAATATTATCGTGATAAGGAAATACCTCTTTTTGATCAATTTGGTATTGAAAGTCAAATGAAAATATCTTTAGGCAAGCATGTTTCACTAGGGAAGGGAGCCTCTCTAATTATAGAACATACTGAAGCATTGCACGTCATTGATGTGAATAGTGGAATAACCCAGCATAAAAAAATAAAATATAAAAATGTCGCTCTTGATGTCAATATTTTAGCAGCTACAGAAATTTCTAGACAATTAAGGTTAAGGGATATGGGAGGTCTGATCGTGGTAGATTTTATAGATCTGGTGGAATATCACCATCGTAAAAAATTATATGAACACCTAAAGGTGTCAATGAAAAATGACAAAGCAAAATATAAAATTTTACCACCAAGCAAGTTTGGTCTAATACAACTGACAAGACAAAGAGTACGTCCTGAATTAAATATAGAAACTGATGAAGAAAATCCTTCTAAAAATATAGAAGCGCCGGTTGCGTATATATCTAGAATCGAGTCTGTTTTAGAATTTCTTGTAAAAGAAAACATTAAAAAAATGACTTTGCATACTCATCCATTTATAGCAGCTTATCTCCAACATGGATGGCCATCCAAACAGCAAAAATGGTTTCTACGATATAAAAAATGGATCAAAATTATTCAAAGAGATTCATTCAAATATCTTGAGTATCAAATTTTATATTCTGATAAGAACTAATCTTATGCGGGTGTGGTGGAATTGGTAGACACGCTAGACTTAGGATCTAGTACTGAAAAAGTGTGGGGGTTCGAGTCCCTTCATCCGCACGACAATCATTTTCATAGCACTGATACAATCTTTCTCTATTTTCAGAGTCGTTCTATGAACAAATTTCCAAAAGCTGTGCTTGGGTAGTAATCTTTTCTTTATGGAATGTCTTAAAATAGCTTTACAAAAATCCGGTAGACTGTATACAGATTCTATTGAACTACTGAAAGATTGTGGGATAGAAATGAATTTAGGAAAACAGCTTAATACAAAGTCTCTTAATTTTCCAATGGAGATTTTATTTTTCCGAGATGATGATATTCCTAAATACATTGAAGATGGAGTAGCTGATGTAGGGATTGTAGGGAAAAATCTTATTTTAGAAAAAAAGAAAAATATTAATATTATAGAATCTCTAGGTTTTGGCCGTTGTCGTCTATCTATTGCTGTACCTGAAAATTTTCATTATACAAGATTAGATGATCTTTCCGAAAAACGAATTGCCACAAGTCATCCTACACTTTTAAGCGCTTTTTTAAAAAAAAGCCATATAAAAGCGCACATTCATCATATAAGTGGATCGGTCGAAATTGCTCCGAATATTGGAATATCTGATGCGGTTTGTGATTTAGTTAGTAGCGGTGAAACACTGTTTATCAACAATCTTAAAGAGATAGAAACTATACTGGAATCTGAAGCTGTATTAACATCCTATCCACACATGAAATTGTCTAAAAAATCTATTGCGGAAATCTTATATTGTAGAATCCAGGCAGTTAAAAGAGCTAGAACCAATAAGTATCTGATACTCAATGCTACTAATGATAATTTAGAAGAAATATTATCTTGTCTCTCTGGAAGTCCGACAGTACTTCCATTAAATAATACTAAATGGATTGCAGTACACGCTATAGTTGAAGAAAGAGATCTATGGAACAAGATAGAAAATCTAAAAAGATTGGGTGCAAAAGACTTATTGGTTCTCCCCATTAAAAAAATGATTATTTAAAAAAAATATAGTAGGTCCTCAAAAGATAAAAACTAATGAAAAAAAAGTTTCTTTTCATTGAAAGAGAGGGGCCTATAATTAGAGAAAATACTACACAAGTTATTTTCTATCCAGGAGTATTTTCATTTCTTTACCGGATATTCTCTGAACTAGATTATGAACTAGTCATAGGGACTAATCAAGAGGGACTAGGTCCAGAAAACTTTTGGCCAATACAAGAATATATCATGAAAACTTTTGAAGGTGAGGGTATTTATTTTTCTTCTGTACATATTTATCGGACTCTGGCAAAAGAAAACGCATCTACAAGAAAATCTTGTACTGATATGCTTCTAACTAATTATGATATTTCAAATTCTTTTTTTATTGGGGATATAATTACATATGTACTCTTAGCTAAAAATCTTGGTTGTAAAGCGATATGGATGAATAAGGAAAATTGTCATCCTAGTCAAGAACTTAACCCTTTGATCTCTTTTGAAACCGTTTTTTGGAAACAAATTTATGAGTATCTTAAATTCGGACTAAGATGTTACACGAATAGACGTATCACTAATGAAACCGACATCAAAATTTACCTGCAACTTTATGGTACTGGAAAAACTAATATCCATACTGGGCTAGGTTTTTTAAATCATATGCTTGAACAGATCGGTTGTCATGGAAAATTTGACCTAACTATTAAGGTGCGTGGAGATCTACATATTGATGAACACCATACTATTGAAGATATTGGTCTCGCTCTTGGCGCTACTTTTACTAAAGCTTTAGGAGATAAGAAAGGAATTGTTAGATCTGGATATTCTATATTACCGATGGATGATTCACTAGCGAAAGTAGCGATGGATCTGGGAGGTAGAAGTCATTTAGTATGGAAGGTCAATTTTGTCCGAGAAAAAATAGGTGATGTACCTACAGAAATGTTTTCACATTTTTTTAAATCTTTTTCTAATACAGCACACTGTAATATTCACATACAAGCTGAAGGAAAGAACGAACATCATAAAATAGAAGCTATATTTAAAGCCTTTGCTAGAACACTTCAGATGATTATCCGCAGAAATATAAATTCCGATGAATTACCTACAACTAAAGGAATGCTATGAAAATTGTTATTGTTAAATATTCTTCTGGGAATGTACAATCAGTCCTTTTCTCTCTAAAGAATCTTGGATATAACGCTATTATAAGCGATGAATTAGATCGAATTAAAAATTCGGATAAAGTGATCATTCCAGGAGTAGGAGAAGCTAGATCAGCCATGGAGTATTTTCATAAAACAGGTTTAGGAGAATTGATTGTTAGATTAACACAACCTGTTTTGGGAATTTGTCTCGGAATGCAACTTCTTTGTAAATTCTCTGAAGAAAATAACACACCATGTTTAGGTGTTTTTGATATACCAGTGAAAAAATTTAGACCTTCCTATAGCAGGAATACATTTAAAGTTCCACATACTGGATGGAATAACCTTTTTAATCTTCAAGGAAAACTTTTTAATGGAATACACAATGAAGTATATCAGTATTTTGTCCACAGTTATTATGTCCCATTAGGATCTCATACAATAGCTACAATAGATTATATTACCACTTGTAGTGCTGCTTTGCAAAAAGAAAATTTTTATGGCGTACAATTTCATCCAGAAAAATCAGGAATGGATGGAAAAAAAATTATAACCAATTTTTTGAATATATAAATTTTGTCTTATGCAAATTATTCCAGCAATAGATATTATAGATGGAAAGTGTGTTCGACTCACCCAAGGTGATTTTTCTATTAAAAAAATCTATAGCGAAAATCCGTTAGAAATAGCATTGCGTTTTGAGGATTATGGAATATCTCGATTACATTTGGTAGATCTTGATGGAGCAAAAAAAAGAAGAGTTATTCACTGGAAGGTTTTAGAAAAAATAGCTAGACACACTCGACTATTGATTGACTTTGGTGGTGGGATACAGAAAAGTGAGGATGTAAAAACTGTTTTTGACAGTGGGGCTTATATGGCTACAGTAGGGAGTATAATTGTATCCAACCCTAATTTGTTTAGAAATTGGATTATCCAATATGGGAAGGAAAAATTTTTTATCGGAGTAGACGTTAAAAACGAAAAAATTGCTATGTCAGGATGGACAAAAATTACTGACTTTTCTATATGGGATTTCATTTATGAAAGAATAAACAATAATGTCCAAAATATTTTTTGTACCGATATTGCTAAAGATGGTAGTTTATCTGGTCCTTCTATAAGTCTCTATAAAAAAATGATGCACAGATTTCCTCAATTAGGATTAACCGCTAGCGGCGGTATAAGTACTATAAAAGATCTGGAATCTTTGAAATCTATCGGTTGTCATGGAGCAATTATAGGAAAAGCTATTTATGAGAACAAAATTCGTCTTTATGATCTAAAAAAAAAATTAACCCAATAAATGCTCACTAAACGAATTATTCCATGTTTAGATATTAAAGACGGAAAAACTGTCAAAGGAATTTGTTTTGAACAATTGAAATATGCCGGTGATCCAGTACAACTAGCAACATATTATGTTGAAGAAGGCGCTGATGAACTAGTCTTTTTAGATATAAGTGCTACTTCTGAAAAGAGAAAAACCGCGCATGAACTAGTTAAAAAAATAGCTAAAAAACTTTGTATTCCATTTACTATTGGTGGAGGAATAGGATCGGTAAAAGATGTAGAAATTTTGCTTAATGCTGGAGCAGATAAGATATCGGTCAATACCGCTGCCTTTAAAAAACCTAAATTTCTTGAAGAATTGGTCCAAATATTTGGAAGTCAATGTATTGTATTATCTATAGATACACGGAATATTCATGATGAATGGTGGGTTTATCTTAATGGTGGACGTATAAAAACTAATGTTAAAGCAATCGATTGGGCTAAAGAAGCTGTTGATAGGGGGGTCGGAGAAATTCTATTAACTTCTATGAATCATGATGGCACAAAAAATGGATTTGCGGTAAATATAACTCGTGAATTTTCTGAAAAATTTTCTATCCCTATTATTGCGTCAGGAGGTGCTGGAAAATTGGAAGATTTCTATAATATTTTTGTTCAAGGAAAAGCAGATGCAGCCCTGGCAGCTAGCATTTTTCATTACAAAGAAATAAAAATCCCCCGACTAAAAAATTATTTAAATGAACGTCAATTACCTATACACCTGACAAAAAGTAAACATATGTAATGAACACACCTCCTATTAACGTTATCGATTTTTCAAAATCGATAGATCAACTAGTTCCGGCAATTATTCAAGATGCCGATACTTCAAAAGTAATTATGTTAGGATACATGAACGAGGAAGCTTATTTAAAAACGGTACAAACTCAACGAGTAACTTTCTATAGCCGATATAAAAAAAGACTATGGATAAAAGGAGAAAAAAGTGGGAATTATCTTAGACTTAGAGAAATAATGGTCGATTGCGATAAAGATACCTTACTTATTAAAGTTTGTCCTTTAGGAGCGAGTTGTCATACAGGAACCTACACTTGTTGGAAAGAACCGAATGAAGAAACCTATGGATTTTTAAGTAGATTGGAAGAAATTATCCGTTCTAGGAAAGAAAATTTCCCTCCATCTTCTTATGTATCTACACTCTTTAAAAGAGGACTGAATAGCATTTTACAAAAAGTGGGAGAAGAATCTATAGAACTTCTTATAGAAGCTAAGGATGAAAATCCAATACTTTTTCTAAATGAATCAGCTGATCTATTATTTCATTATATGATATTATTGCAGATAAAAGGCTATACAATAAAATCAGTAACGGATATTTTAAAGAATCGCAACAATTAATGTGTATCGATTTTTTATGAAAAATAACGTGCAGATTTACTTAGGTTAATAAATTCTTCTACGGAAAGTTCTTCAGCCCTTTTATCGAGAATAGGCATCGTATAAAAATATTTAGATAGAGATAAAGGCTTAAGTGAATTTCGAAGTATTTTTCTTCTCTGATTAAATCCACTTTTAACAATTTTTAAAAAAATAGATTCATCTGTTCTTTCTAAAGAAGATAATTTTCTTCTAAATCTAACTATGGCAGATTTTACTTTAGGGATAGGGAAAAAGACTTTCTCATTAACTGTAAAAATATATTCTACTTCATAGAACGCCTGTACTAAAACTGAAATAATTCCATAAATTTTACTCCCATGTTTTCCCACAATTCTCTTCGCCATATCTGTTTGAAACATCCCTATACACTCTGGGACGTAATTACGATAACTCAGTAGTCGAAATAAAATCTGTGAAGAAATATTGTACGGAAAATTGCCTATCAAGGCAAAAGAAGTAATAGAAGGTTCCCATTTTAAGAAGTCTGCATGTATGATATGGTTTTTTAATAAGGGAAATTCTTGACGTAAATAGTTTACAGCTTCCACATCAATTTCAATAAGAAAAAGCTCTAGCGTTTTTATCTTTAAGAGATATTGTGTAAGCATACCTATTCCAGGTCCTACTTCTACGACTGAAGAATAACCTTTAAAAGAAAGGCTGCACACAATTTTTTTAGCAATGTTTTTATCAATTAGAAAATGCTGACCGAAATATTTTTTAGTACTAATTTTAATCCGACACATGTATATAAAAGATTTGTCACAAATCCATAGATACTGTCTCAGCGGCTCTACCTTATGCTAATGGTCATTTAGCAGGTGTATATATATTTGTACTAGATCTTCTACGAACAGGGTGTTCCCATTACAGCAAAAAAGGAAGCCACAAGAAATAGTGGACAAATACCACTAGTACAATTTACCGCACCTACTCTTCAATGCATTGTAGCATAGCGAGAGATTTTCAGTTTTTCTAGAGGAAATTTGATGATCAGTTTCTTTACGATAGGTATTGTAAAAATGCTAATGCTTATGGAGATCAATGTGAAAAATGTGGTAGTACGCTTAGTCCTAATGAACTTATTAATCCTAGATGTCCCTAAGCATTGGTATTTACCGTTGGTAAGGTCTGATAGTTTTCTTCAAAAATTTATCCAGATTGGAAATCTAATATATATGGACAAGATCAATGAAGGACTAAAATCACGAGCCATTACTAGGGTATAGCACCTATTGGTTATGGGCTATTGGGAGATGAAGGACAGGGATACTTACCTAGTGCATTTTCACTGTATGATTTTTCCAGTGATGTTAAAAGCACATGGTGAAATGAATTTCTTAATCTTGAAAACGAAAAAAGATC